>JADFNY010000289.1 GCA_022563115.1 Acidobacteriota bacterium
GGTTGTCAACGCCCGCGTCTACCCGGTGGAAGACGACCAGTCGATGGCTGAGGCGTTTGCCGTCAAGCATGGGCGCTTCAGCGCCGTGGGCGGCGTCGACGACGTGAGCAATCTAATCGGCCCCGGCACGATGGTCATCGACGGCGAAGGCATGACGGTGACGCCGGGCTTCATCGATGCGCATTCGCACCCTGCCGGCGCCGGCCTCAACGAGCTGATCAGCGTCAACGTCAATTTCCGGACGATCGCCGAGATCCAGCGGGCGATGGCGGCGCGCGCCGCCGACACCCCCCCGGGGATGTGGGTGAACGGCTTCATGTACGACGACACCAAGCTCGAGGACGGACGGCCGGCCAACCGCTATGACCTGGACGTTGCGGTACCGAACGGGCCGGCGAGCATCCGCCACCGCGGCGGCCACACGTCGGTCTACAACTCTTGGGCGCTGGAAGCGGCCGGGATCAGCGGCGAGACCCCCGACCCCCGCGGCGGCCACATCGTCAAGGACGAAAACGGCGTGCCCACCGGGCTGATGCAGGAGCGCACCGGCGGTCTGTTCAACGGCGTCGGCGAGCAGCGCCCGCCGGCAACCGATGAGATGCGCCGCGACGGTGTTGCGCTGATCACCCAACAGATGTCGGCGGCCGGGCTGACGTCGTTTCACGACGCCGGCGTGGGCTCGGTCACCACCTACGACGACACCTACCGCGAGGGCAGGTTGCACTGTCGCGTCTACATGCTGCTGCGGGGGGCGTACTCACGCATGCGCGACGCCGGTGTGCGCACCGGCTTCGGCGACGAGTGGCTGCGCGTCGGCGCGGTGAAGATGGGCGCCGATGGCTCGGCCTCCGAGCGCACCATGCGGATGAGCACGCCGTACGTTGGCCGCCCCGACGACTACGGCATTCTGACCATGGACCAGGACGAGATCCACGAGCGCGTCGAGGAGGCGCACCGCGCCGGCTATCAGATCGGCATCCACGCCAACGGTGACGTCACCATCGACATGGTTCTCAACGCCTACGAGCGCATGCAGCGCGAGTTCCCGCGCCCCGATCCGCGCCACCGCATCGAGCACTGCTCGCTGGTCAACGACGACCTGCTGACGCGCATCAAGGCGGTCGGCGCCATACCGACGCCGTTCTACACGTACGTGCACTATCACGGCAACAAGTGGGTCGAGTACGGCGAAGAGAAGATGAAGATGATGTTCGCGCACCGCTCGTTTCTCGACTACGACATCCCGGTGGCCGGCGCCTCGGACTTCGTCCCCGGCCCCTACGAGCCGATGATGGCGATCCAGTCGCTGGTGACCCGCAAGGACTTCGCCGGCCGGGTCTGGGGTGACAACCAGCGCGTCACCGTCGACGAGGCGATCAGGATCTGCACGATCAACGGCGCCCACGCCTCGTTCGAGGAGAACATCAAGGGCTCGATCAAGGCCGGCAAGCTGGCCGACTTCGTAATCCTCGCCGAGGACCCCCACGACGTCGATCCCGACACGATCAAGGGGATCCCGGTGGTGCGCACGGTCGTCGGCGGCCGGACCATGCATTCGCTCGACTGACGCGTCGTTTCAGGGCTCCCGGGAATCGGAGTGCTACCCCAATGACCGCAAGCCGAAGAGCACGAAATCTTTGCGTCGTTGCCGCCCTCGCCGCTCTGGTCGCGGCCCCAGTTCGGGCGATCGCTCCACAGCTTCCCGACATCGACCGCGCCAGCGTCGAGCGGGTCATCCGGGTGCTCGCCGATGACGACATGGAAGGCCGCAGTGCCTTCTCGCCCGCCGCGATGCGCGCCGCCGCGTTCATCGCCGAGGAGTTCGCCGACATCGGCCTCGAGCAGGTACCGGGCAGCGAAGGCTACCTGCAGCGCTTCACCGCGGCGCTGCGGGCCCGGGGTCGCGGTGGCCGTGGCGGGCGTGGCGGCGGAGGAGGCGGGGCGGCTGGGGGAGGCGCCGCGCCGGCCGAAGAGTACGAGCTTGCCAACGTCGTCGGCATGATCAGCGGCAACCGCAGCGAAGAGTTCGTCCTGTTCTCGGCCCATTACGACCACATCGGCATTCGCCCGGGAGGCGAAGACATGATCGCCAATGGCGCCAACGACAATGCCTCCGGCACCACCGCGGTCATCGAGCTGGCGCGCTACTTCAAGGGCCGGCCCAAGCCCGAACGCACCCTGCTGTTCGTGGCGTTCACGGCCGAGGAGCGCGGTGGCTTCGGCTCGCGCCATTTCTCCGAGCAGCTCGATCCCGATCAGATCGTCGCCATGTTCAACATCGAGATGATCGGCAAGCCGGCGGTCAGCGGTCCGAACACCGCCTGGATCACCGGCTTCGAGCGCTCGAGCTTCGGCGAGATTCTCCAGCAGGCGGTCGAGGGGACGCCGTACGAGTTCTACGCCGACCCGTACCCCGACCAGAACCTGTTCTTGCGCTCCGATAACGCCACTCTGGCGCGGCTCGGTGTCCCCGCCCACACCATCTCGACCACCCCGATCGACGTCGACCCCGACTACCACCAGGTCACGGATCACGTCGAAACGCTCGACCTCGACCACATGACCGACACCATCCGCGCCATCGCCATGGCCGGGGCAACGATCGTTTCGGGCGAAGCGACGCCGACGCGGGTCGATCCGGATTCGGTACGCCGGCGGCAGGACGCCAGCGTGCTGCTCAAGCTGATCCTCTCGCCGGAGTTCGAAGGACGCTTGGGCTGATATCCCGTTGTGCCCCTGATCCACGGGCGGTAACTTCGCTCGGTCCTAACGTCCTCGAACCAACAATGCTATGGGCCGTAAGCTCCTCTCTCTCGTTGTCGCCGTCGGCGCTGCCGCCTTCGGCCTTGCGGCGTGTGCGCAGACGCCACGCTGAGACCGAGCGGTGACGAAGCGAGGGGTGAGCCGATGATCTGGTTGGACTGGACGGTCATCGCCGCCTACTTCGGCCTGCTCGGGTGGATCTCGTGGAGCGTCATCCGGCAAAACAAGGACACCGCAGACGACTACTTCCTCGCCGGCCGTAACCTCAGCTGGTGGATCGTCGGCGCCTCGATCTTCGCGTCGAACATCGGCTCCGAGCACCTCGTCGGGCTGGCCGGCTCGGGCGCCACCGACGGAGTCGCGATGGCGCACTACGAGTTGCACGCCTGGTGCCTGCTGGTGTTGGGCTGGGTCCTGGTGCCGTTCTACATGCGCTCGAAGGTTTTCACGATGCCGGAGTTTCTCGAGCGTCGCTTCAGCCCGGTGAACCGCTGGGTGTTGTCGGTGATCTCGCTGGTTGCCTACGTGCTCACCAAGATCGCGGTGGCGATCTTCGCCGGCGGCATCGTGTTCTCGGTCCTGCTTCCGAACATGCGCCTCGGACCGCTCGACAGCTTCTGGATCGGCTCGATTCTGGTGATCGTGCTCACCGGGCTGTACACGATCCTCGGCGGGCTGCGGGCCGTCGCCTATACGGAGGCTCTCCAGACGGTCGTCCTGGTGACCGGCTCGGTGTTGGTGACGTTCTTCGGTCTGCAGGCGCTGGGAGGCTGGGGCGAGCTGCGCTCGATCGTCGGCTCGGAGATGTTCAACCTCTGGAAGCCGCTGGTGCCCGACGGGGTTATCGGCACCTGGTCGCCGGTACGGGAGCTCAACGTCGCCGGCGATGTCGTGCGCGAGGCCTGGTACTTCAACACCAACTACCCCTGGCTGCCGATGCTGTTTTGCGCGCCGATCATCGGCCTCTGGTACTGGTGTACCGATCAGTACATCGTCCAGCGCGCTCTCGGCGCCCCGAGCGAGCGAGAGGCGCGGCGCGGTTCGATCTTCGCCGCCGTCCTCAAGCTGCTCCCGGTCTTCATCTTCATCATCCCGGGGCTGATTTGCTTCGCCCTGGCTTCGAGCGGGAAAATTCCCGAGATCCAAGCGCTGCTGCTGGATGCCAACGGCGAGATCATCCGGGACCAGGCCCAAAAGGCGTTTCCGCTGCTGGTGACGACGGTGCTGCCGGCCGGCGTTCGCGGCATCGTCGTGGCGGGGCTGCTGGCTGCCCTGATGAGCTCGCTCGCCGGTGTGTTCAACGCCTCGGCGACCCTGTTCACCATGGATTTCTACAGCAAGCTGCACCCGGGCGTTTCGCAGCACCGGCTGGTGTGGATCGGCCGGGTCGCGACCTCGGTGATGGTGCTGATCGGCCTGGCGTGGATCCCGGTCATCCAGGGCGGGCGCGGCCTGTACGACTACCTGCAGGGTGTGCAAGCGTACCTCGCCCCACCGATTGCGGTCGTCTTCTTCCTCGGGGTGTTCTTCAAGCGGCTCAACGCCCAGGGGGCGCTGGCAGCGTTGATCACCGGCTTCCTGCTCGGTATCTTCCGCCTCGCCGTCGACACCCCGGTGAAGCTCGGCCTCGCCGGTTACGAAGACGGCTACCTCTACGGCTCGTTCTTGTGGGTGATCAACAACATGTTCTTCCAGTACTACAGCCTGTTGATCTTCTCCCTGTCCGTCGCCGTGATGGTCGGCGTCAGCTATTCCACCCGCGAACCTGACTACGCGGCCATCAGCGGGCTCACGTATGGCACGATGACCGGTGAGGACCGCCGCGACTCGCGCAGCAGTTGGGACAAGCGCGAAGTGATCGCCTCGGCGGCGATCCTGCTGGCGATCGTCGCATCGTATCTGTATTTCTCGGGCTGAGGGGGCTTGCATGACGATTGAACCGCTGATCGGGTCGCGCGAGTACTTTCCGGGCATCGGGCCGATCGCCTACGAAGGTCCCGACTCCGACAACCCGCTGGCGTTCAAGTACTACGACGCCGACAAGAAGGTCGCGGGCAAGGCGCTGCGCGACCATCTGCGCTTCTCGGTCGCCTACTGGCATTCGTTCTGTGGAACCGGAGCCGATCCGTTCGGCGGCGGGACGCGCCCGATGCCGTGGGTGTCCGACGATCCGATGCGGACGGCCTTCGACCGGCTCGACGCCGCCTTCGAGCTCATCACCAAGCTGGGGATGCCGTACTACTGCTTTCATGACCGCGATCTGGCGCCGGAGGGAAGCACGGTCGCGGAATCAGGGGCGAACCTGGCCCAGCTCACCGAGGCGGCCGCCGCGAAGCAGGAAACATCGGGCGTGAAGCTCCTTTGGGGAACCGCCAACCTGTTCTCGCATCCGCGCTACATGAACGGAGCCGCT
>JADFNY010000290.1 GCA_022563115.1 Acidobacteriota bacterium
GCATGGCGGTCAGCACCTCTCCGGCGCGCGCCACCCTGCGTCGATCGATCGGCTGATCGAGCCCGATCGGCATCTCGAGGAGCTCCATGCGCTCCAGCAAGGCGTCCTTGTCCCCCTTGTCGGTGCCCTAGAAGCGAATGTCGCGCAGGATGGGCCGCTCGCGCACCTCGATGGTGATCCTGATCCCTCCCTCGACGCGCTCCCAGCCCATCTTGATGTCGTCGAAGAACTCTGAATTGAGCATCGTACGGAAATCTTGTTGTGCCGTTGCCCAATCGAAGGCCTCGCCCTCGACGAAACTCGAACTCAGGAAGAACTTGACGGTCTCATCTTCGAGCGTCGTATTCCCGTCGACCTTGATCTCCCGGATGATCTCGCCCTGTGGCGCCTGCGCTTGCGCCCCGCGCCGGAACCGCGGCGTGGCGATCGACGGGAACAGGCTCCAATACATGCTCGTAGTGCGCGCTACGGCCGCAGCGGCGGTTTCCTCGTGGAGCCCGACATAGGGGCGCGGCGGGCCGGGCTCGCCGGAGGGCGCAGCGAGCACCTCGGCGGGAGCAACGAGCGCGCAGGCCATGGCGAGGGCCGCGAGACCGGCGTGCAGACGACGCCGCAGGACGGTGATATCGGAATCCGTTCGCATGAACATCGAGCTCGTCGGGGGGAATGAACGGGAGGGCCCAGACGGATGAATTCTAGCCCAAATCGGTGCAGCATGCCCGGCGAGGCCGCGCGATGGTTCGGCCAGGCGGACGACGCAACTACTTGGCGACCGGGTGCTCCTCCTCCTCCGGCTTGCCAACGTGAAAAAGGAGACCGTCGTCACTCACGGTGATCTCGACACGATCACCCGGCCCGATCTTGCCCCCGATGAGCTCCTCGGCGAGCTTGTCCTCGATGTGTTTTTGGATCGCCCGGCGAAGCGGCCGCGCGCCGTAGCTGCGATCGGCACAGGTCTGGTCGACCAACCACTGAAAGGCCGCCTCGTCGAGCTCCACCTGGATGTTCTTCCCCGCCAGGTTGAGGTTCACCTCGTCGACCATCAGACGGATGATCTTCACCAGGTGCTCATCGGTAAGCGAGTGGAAGACGATGATCTCGTCGATGCGGTTGAGGAACTCGGGGTTGAACGTCCGCTTGACCTCCTCGAGGACGCGGTTGCGCATCTCCTTGTAACCGGCTTGGTCGCCGCCGGTGCGAAATCCGAGGCCACCGCTGCGTTGGATATGGCGGGCGCCGACGTTCGAGGTCATGATCAGGATACAGTTCTTGAAGTCGACGGTATTGCCGAGCGAGTCGGTCAGGTGACCTTCCTCGTAGACCTGCAGCAGGATGTTGAAGATCGATGGGTGCGCCTTCTCGATCTCGTCGAGCAGCACGACGCTGTAAGGCTTGCGCCTGACCCTGTCGGTGAGCTGGCCGCCCTCTTCGTGGCCCACGTAACCCGGGGGCGAGCCGATGAGCTTCGAAACCGAGTGCTTCTCCATGTATTCCGACATGTCGAAGCGCAGCAGGGCGTTCTCGTCGCCGAACAGGAAGCCCGCCAGGGTGCGCGCGACTTCGGTCTTGCCGACGCCGGTCGGGCCGAGGAACAGGAACGAGCCCATCGGGCGCTTCGGGTCCTTCAAGCCGGCACGCGACCGGCGGATCGCCCGCGAAACGACCTCGACCGCGGGTTCCTGCGCGACGATGCGCTTGTGCAGCTCCCCCTCCATGTTGACGAGCTTGTCGAGCTCTTCTTCCTGTATCGAGCTCACCGGAATGCCGGTCCAAGTGGAAACCACGCGCTCGACGTCGTCCTTGCAGACCACCGGCGGTTCCGACTCGTTCTCTTCGTTCGCCAACCGGGCGCGCAGGGTCTCGAGCCTCTCCCGCTCCTGCTGCTCCTGGTCTCGATAGTAGGCGGCCTTTTCGAATTCCTTCTCGTTGATCGCGCCGTCCACCTGTTCGGCGATCGACTGCAGCCGCGCCTCGATCTCCTGAAGCTGTGCCGGCGCCGCAGCGGCCGCCAGCTTGACTCGCGCACCTGCCTCGTCGAGGACGTCGATGGCCTTGTCGGGCAGGAAACGATCGCTGATGTAGCGATTGCTCTGGTACACCGCCGTCGCGATCGCTTCGTCGTTGTACACGACGCCGTGATACTTCTCGTAGCGATCGCGAATCCCGTAGATGATGCGCAAGGTTTCGTCTTCGGTCGGCGGGCTTATCTTGACACCCTGGAAACGGCGCGCCAGGGCGCGGTCCTTCTCGATGTGCTTGCGGTGCTCCTTCGGCGTCGTCGAGCCAATGCACTGCAGCTCGCCGCGTGACAGCGCCGGCTTGAGGATGCCGGCAGCGTCCAAGGAGCCCTCGGCGGAGCCTGCACCCACCAGCGTGTGCAGCTCGTCGATGAAGATCAGGATCTCCGGGTTCTCGACCAGCTCCTTCATGATGCTCTTGAGCCGCTCTTCGAACTGGCCGCGGTACTTGGTCCCGGCCACGACCGAGGAGATATCGAGCGCCAAAATGCGCTTGTCGTACAGAAAACGCGGGATGTCGCCGGTGACGATCTTGCGCGACAGCCCCTCGATGATCGCCGTCTTGCCAACGCCGGGCTCGCCGATCAGCACCGGGTTGTTCTTCGTCCGACGGCACAGAATCTGGATGAGGCGCTCGAGCTCCTCCTCGCGGCCGATCAGCGGGTCGAGCCGATCCTTCGCCGCCAGCGCCGTCAGATCGCGCGAGAACTCCGACAGGAAAGGGGTGTCCTTCTTCTTCTCGTTGAGGTTCTTCTCCTTCAGCAGATAGAGAAGATCCTCGCGCGCCGTGGTCAGGCGCATCCCCTTCTCGAGCAGGATGCGGGACGCCAATGACTTCTTCTCGCGCAGCAGGCCGAGGAGAATGTGCTCGGTGCCGATGTACTTGTGGAACATCTTCTCGGCTTCCTCGGCCGCATAAGCGAGGACGCGCTTGGATTCCACCGACAACGGGATCTCTACGGAGGTCGAGATCTTCTCGCGCACCCGGGTGCGGGCCTCGATCTCACCGCGGATGTCTTCGGGTTCGATCTTCGAGCGGCCGAGGAGTTGCCCGGTCAGGCCGTTGTTCTCGCGGATCAACCCGAGCAGTAAATGCTCGGTCTCGATCGTACGCGAGCCCAATTGGCTGGCCTCGTAGCGCGCGAAAAAAATTACGCGCCGTGCCCGTTCCGTATAGCGCTCAAACATGGCTACTCGGCCAGGTCTTGTACGGTCAAACCGACGGTTCCCTGTGGGCGCGCGCCCCCAGCATTTGCGCGAGCCACCCGCGACGCCTCAGAAACCGCCGCACGTTGCGAGTATAGCCGACGCTCTCTCGCCCCAACAAGACGACACTCGATGCACACTAGCGAGTACGCTCCAGTACGCTCATTCAACGCGGCTTGAAAGGCGCCCACGGATACCGTCAGGGGCGCCGTGCGCTCAGCGCACCGCCGGGCGCCATCTCCAGGACCCGGTCGAATCCCTCCACCAGCGCCGCGTTGTGGGTCGCCATCACGATCGCCGCGCCGTGCTCGTGCTGGAGGTGGACAAATGCCTCCATCACCCGGAGCCCGGTCTCCACGTCGAGGTTCCCGCTGGGCTCATCGGCGAGAATCAAGCTCGGCTTGCGTACCAGGGCTCTCGCGATCGCCACCCGCTGGCGCTCGCCTCCCGATAGCTGCGATGGAAAGTGATGGCCGCGCGCCTTGATGCCGACCTGATCGAGCAGCTCGGTCGCTCGCTCGCGGGCGCCCTTGTCGTCGCCGCCGATAAGCAAGGGCATCATGACGTTCTCGAGGGCGGTGAACTCCGGCAAGAGATGAAAGAACTGGAACACGAAGCCGACCTCGCGGTTGCGATACTTCGCTAGCCGCGGCTCGTCCATCTCGTCCAGCGGCTGGCCGCGGAAGACGATCGAGCCGGCGTCCGGATGGTCGAGACCGCCCAGCAGGTGCAGGAGCGTGCTCTTGCCGACGCCGCTGGTGCCGAGGACAGCGACGCGCTCGCCGGCGCCGATGCTCAAGTCGGTGCCGACGAGAACGTGGAGCGTCCCGTCACCTGAGGGGTAGCTCTTGCCAATTCCCTTGGCCTCGATCACGACCTCGGCCATCGGCGTCCTCTCACTCGTAGCGCAACGCCTCGACCGGATCGAGGCGGCTAGCGCGCCAGGCCGGATACAGCGTCGCGACGAAAGAGATCGCCACCGCCATCAGCGCGATGACGGAGAAATCGACCGGGCGGACGACGAACGGGACGTGTGACAGGTAGTAGACCTCTGCCGGCAGCGAGATGATCTGGTAACGATCGGCGAACCATGACGCGCCGATCCCCAGCGTCAAACCGGTCACCGTGCCTATCAAACCGATGAACAGGCCCTGGAAGATGAAAGTGTACAGAATGCCGCGCCGCGTCGCCCCCATCGACAACAGGATGCCGATGTCACGGTTCTTCTCCATGACCATCAGGATCAGTGTGGCGACGATGTTCAGCGCCGCGACGAAGACGATGAGGCTGATGGTGACGAACATCGCCAGGCGCTCGAGATTCAGCGCCGAGAAGAACAGGCGGTTCATCTGCTTCCAGTCCCGCATCAGGTAGTCGGGACCGAGGCGCTCCTGCAGATCCTCCATGACCGCTTCGGTGCCATAGATATCTTCCACCCGGACCTCCACGAACGATACCCGCCCGGGTCCCTCTGGAGCCTCGGCGTCGCGGAAGGCGTTGAACATCCCCTGCGCCGTTCGCAGGTCGACGAGAACCCAGGCCGTGTCGTACTCGAACATGCCGGCATCGAAGATACCGGCGACGCGGAGGCGTTGGTATTTGATCCCGCCAACGCCCAGAGGTGTGATCTGGTCCGGGTCATAGATCATCACCTGCAGCTCGTCGCCGACCCGCAGCAGCATCTTGTCGGCCATCCCGCGGCCGATCAACGCCCCATCGGTCTCGCCACGCACCCGCAGATCATCAACGCTCCCCTCGACGACGCGGTCCAGAAGGTCCATGGTCCCGGCATCGGGATCGATACCCTTGAACTTGGCGAAGGAGATGTCGAAGCCGTTGTTGATCACCGCCTGGCCAAGGATCGCCGGAGCGGCGCTCACCACACCCGGGGCGCCGATCACCGTGTCGACGACGTCGGGGTA
>JADFNY010000291.1 GCA_022563115.1 Acidobacteriota bacterium
ACCGTCGGTTCCGTTTCGGTCGAGTCGGGCCGCGCTGTGTCGATATTGACGCGCGAGAACAAGCCGAGTTGGTACAGGCGGCTTTGGCTCAGGATCACGCTCTCCTGCGTGTACGGCGATCCGGGAACGAGAGAGAGCTGGCGTCGGATGACCTCATCGCGAACCTTCTGGTTTCCCGATATCAGCAGCTGCCCGACCCGAACGCGCGGTCCCGGGAAGACCGAGAACGTGACCCCTATCGAGTACGGGTCGGGCCGCTCGTGCACTTCGCCAATGACGGTGGCGCGGCGGAATCCCTGGTTGGCGAGCAGGATGCGGAGCCGGGTCTCGTCGCGGCGCAGGGCGTCGGGGTCGTAGGGGCCGCCGGCGCGGAGCTGGATCTCTTGGGCCCATCCGGAGGCGTCGATGCCGTGGGCCTCGAGGTGGGTCTGAGGGTTGATGACGACTTGGTCGACGATCGTGCGCCTGCCCTCGTCGATCTCCAGCCGGACACGCAGCCCGCCGATTTCATCGTCGTAGGTCACCGTGTCGACGATGCGCGCCTGCAGAAAACCGCTGCGACGGTAGAGCGCCAGGATGTCGCGCTGGTCCTGCTCCCAGGTCGCGCTCAGGAAAGGCGCTCCACGCAGCAGCCGGCGCTCTTCGGTTCGCATCGCGCCGCGGATCGTTTCGGTAGGGATCTGCTCGTTGCCGACGATGTCGATACGCTCGACGTCGGCCCGGCGCGCCGGGATCACGGTGAAGTTCACCACCACGTTGCGCCCCTCGGGATCTCGCTCGCGTCCGAAAGCGACCAGCGGCTTCCAGTGCCCCTGTTGTTGGAGCTCGGCGATGATGTCGGCGCGCGCCTGTTTGAGGATCCAATCGGCGACCGTCGTTGCCGCGAAGAAGGGCAGCATGTCGCGCAACTCCTGTTCGTTGCGATCCAAACCCCTGAGGTTGAGCTCGACGTGCGGCCCGGCCTCGATGATCACCTGCAAATCCCGGGTGTTCTCGCTGAGGTTGACCGCACCCGGGCCGATCTCGACGTTGGCGTAGAAGAAGCGAGCCTCGGCGAGTCGCTGCAGCAGGCGATCGATACTGTCGCCAAGATCGTCGGCACGAAAGACGCTGCTCTCGACGAGGCCGAACGCGTCCCGTACCTCGGCCTCGCTGATTCCCAGATCACCGACGAACTGCAGCCGTCGTAGCCGCGTCGCGGAAC
This sequence comes from Acidobacteriota bacterium, assembly GCA_022563115.1. GTDB lineage: Bacteria > Acidobacteriota > UBA890 > UBA890 > UBA890 > UBA890. The sequence continues at coordinate 1,205 of JADFNY010000291.1, forward strand.
CGGCGTCCAGGTGGAAAACGATCGTTCCCTCGAGTTTCGTTTCATCGAGCACGAGCTCGGGCTCGACCCTGGCTTGCTCATAGCCGCGATTGGCAAGCGCCCGCTGCACGCGGTCGGCCTGCGCCTGCAGCATCTGACGGCTGATGCGGTCGCCCAGCGCGGCGGTGAGGGCGTTCTCCAGGATGCTCCGGCGGAATGGATTGTCGCCGACGAAACGGACGGCGTGCAGGTGCGCCGCCGGCAACACGGTGAACTCGAGAAGGACGCCACCGTCCTCAGTTTCTCGCCCGTTGACCTGGACGTCGGAAACGGCGCCCAGCGAGTAGATGTTCTGCAGCGTCCGGCGCATGTCGGCGATCTCGAAGGGCGCGCCGACCCGGATTGCTATGGCCTCAGTCGCGGGTTGATAAAGAACGTCGGGCGCATGCACCAGGATGGCGGAGACGGGAATCCCCTGGAAGGCATAGGTGCCGTACGTGGGTGCCGCATCACCGTTCTCGGCGGGGTCTTGCGCCCGCCCCACCACCGGGACGATCCAAACCGCGACAGCGGCGATGATCGTCAGCGCCCGGAGTTTCGCACCGCAGGCCGAGCTTCTCATCGGAAGCGGTGGTCGAAGCGGAAGTCGATGCCGATGGAGCCGTCGTCCTCCCGCGTCGCGGTGACGCGAATGCCGCGCGTCAGTTGGTACTCGAGGGTCACGAGCTGCTCCTCCGTCGTTCCCAGCTTCGTTGTCCAGCTGACCCACAAATCCGGGGTGACTTGTTTCCCGAGCGTCACCCGGGCGGTCGGGTCACCCGAGCCATTGACCACCGCCGGCTCGACCCGGAACCGGTCGACCCCGAACACTCGCTGGGCGCCGCGCTCGACGTGGCTGAGGTATTGCCTGGCCAGAAACGAGGTCGCCTGCGCTCCCACCACACCGAGTGTTTCGTCGTCATTCGGCAGGGTTCTCTCGGGAGCATTCCCGACGGTCAGCAACTGAATCAACTGCAGGTCGGAAAGCGGCGGCGACGACGCGAAGTTCACCTGCAGGTCACCGCGAGAAGGGGATCCCGAGACGTTGACGGTGACCAGATACTGGCGGATCGAGGTTTCGACCGTGATGTCGAAGTTGGGCTCGGTGCGCAACGGGTTTTGGAACTCGATCGAGCCGCGCAGGAACCGGTACCTCTGGTCGCGCAGTGTCACCGCACCGTCGAGCACGGTCGTGCTGCCGAGGAGCACGGGTTCGGCGAGCGTGCCGCGGAGCTGCAGGTCGGCGTTGAGCTCGACGTCGGCCATGTTGTTGACGATGCGGATATTACCGGCGGCGAGAACGTCGATGTCGAGGATGATCGTCCGAGCCATCTCATGGGCGACGCCGACAACCTCGGAGTCTGAGAGCGCGAGCAGGTCGGCCTCGCTCTCCCAACGCTTGGTGTACTCGGCCTCTACGAGCTGCATGGTTCCCGACAAGACCGAGCGCTCGAAGGTCCCTTCGTGCACCAGATCGGCGGAGCCGATGAGACGGACGCCGGGCTGCAGGCGGATATCGGCGGCGTCGACCGCGACGTTGAGAACGAAGCGCCGGGGTACGCTGTCGACCAGTTGGACCTCGCCGTTGCCTGAGAGGTTGGTGTCGTCGGGTGCCCTGCCACCGCCGAGCGATCCGGTAAACCACTCGATAGAGATGAGGCGGTTCTCGAGCGTCAGCAACGCCGAGATGTTCTCGATCGGTTGCAGTATCGGCGGGTTCACGAGTCCCGAGGCGATCTCGATGGTGCCGTCGTAGGAGAGTTCCGGTGGGTTGCCGCTGACATGGACGTCGATGGTGCTGCGCCCGGCCACGCCCCAGCCTTCGGTGACCGCGTTGAGGGGGTCGAGGTTGGCGGTTCCCTGCAGCCGGGCGTCGAGCCGCAGCGGCCCGAGCAGGAGGCCGCCGGTGATCTGCAGCGCGGTGCCGGGTCCCAGCAAGGCGATCGGGTCGGTGAGGTCGAGTCGCCCGTCTTCCAGGATCAGCGAGGTCGGCTGGTCCATCACCAGATCGAGGTCGTTGAGCTCAACGCCGAGGGAACGCACGTCGATGCGGCCGTCCCACGTTCTCCAGTCGGTGCCGTGACCCTGGACCGAGAGCGCAACGGATGCCTGGCCGCCAGTGATCAGCTCGTGAAGCCGCCCGGTTCTTTCCCACAGCGGGGCGAGGGGTAAGGCGCCGATGGTGAGGTCGAGGCGGGCCGGGTCGGCGGCCTCCTCGCCGACCAGCGCGGCGATCGGCAGAATGCCGTCGACCTCGAAAGGCTCGCCGTTCAAGACTCCGGTCACGTCGACAAGGTCGAGGCTGTTGTCGACCAGGCGGACGGTGCCGCCGACGCCTTCCGCAGACCAGGGTGACTTCGGATGGCCGATCGAGACATCCCGCAGAACGAACGTACCGGCAACCTCACCTCCCAGAACGTCGCCGCTTGCCTGCATGGCGACGTCGACGCTGCCGCCGACCTCGAATTCCTTGCTGAACACCTCGAGAACCTCGAGCGAGAGGCTCCCGGACGCGCTGGCCTCGAGCCAGCGCCCCTCGACCACGTCGATGGCGGCGCTGGCTTCGAGGGTCCCGGCATCGCTGAGCAAGCGCGGCAGATCGACCTCCAGCACGCCGTTGTCGAGCGCCAGCGTCAGCGGGTCCGGGAGCGAGAAGGTCAGTCCCGGGCGGCTCAGCGAGAAGTCGGCGACGGTCGCCCGACCGTTCCACGCGGTCCACTCGCCGAGCGGTCCGCTGCCTTCGATCTCCAGGGTTCCGATGACGTCGAGGTCGTCGCCGGTTTCGTACCCTTGCGCCGCCAGCATCGCGAGGACGAGGTCGGACTCGCCGGCAGCCCGCAGGGTCGCGAGCCACGGCGCCTGCAGATCGGCGCTCAACGTTGCCGCCCAACCCGCCGTCGGCACCGTGGGCAGGGGAATCGCGTTGCCGCCGCCCGTGGCGGTCGGAGTCGGCGGGGGAACAGCCGGTGCCGTCGGATCGGATCGACCTAGCGCCGCGATCGCCATGCTGCCGGCGCGTAACTCGGTGCTCAAAGCGACAGAACCCAGCCTCACGCCGTTCACCGCGGCGTCGGTCCAGCGCACGGTGGCGGCGGCATCGGGAGCGGCGAAGGCTCCGGTGAGCTGCGCCTGCAGCTGGAGTGAACCGGCGATCGGCAGGTCCGCGCCGGTGAGGTCGCCGGCGATCGAAGCGTCGATCTCGAATCCGTTGATGCGGGCCTGCACCGTGTCATCGATTCGATTCCAGGAGCCCGAGGCCGCCAGGCGGCCGCGCGCGCCGATGAGCTCGAATCGCTCCGCAACCCACTCGTGGGGGCTGAGGCGGAGGCGGACGTCGGCGCTGAGCTCGCCGAGGTCATTGAGTCGGACGTTGGTACCCCGGAGGGTCACCTCTCCGGCGGGCGACGAGCCGTAGGCGCCCGATAAGGTCAATTCCCCCGTAGTCTCGCCGGCGACGACCAGCGGGACGCCGAGCCGCGGCAGGTTGACCTCCATCGGGTAGCCGTCGAGGCGCAGGCTGACCGTGTAGTCGGAGCCGGCGGCAAATTGTCGGCCGATACGGAAACGGCCCTCGCCGCGGGCGCTGCCCGCGCCCCGGCGTACTTGCAGGTCGTTGATCTCGAGCGCTGATCCCGCCAGTCGCAGGCTCCCGTCGACATCGCCCACCGGGCTGTTCGCGACGGAGAGGTCGCGCAACTCGAGGAAACCGTCGAGCGTCGCGTCGTCGAGGGTTCCGGCAACGGTCCCCGACACCAGGCCGCTGCCGCCGATCCCGAAAGGCTGCGGCACCGGTAGCTCACCGCGAAACCGGCGGACCTGCGTGAAGAACTGGTCGAGGGTGCGGAGGTCGCCGCTTTCCACCCGGACGCTACCTGAG
>JADFNY010000292.1 GCA_022563115.1 Acidobacteriota bacterium
GTTCGCCGGGCCGCGCGTCATCGAGCAGACGATTCGCGAGAAGCTGCCGGAGGGATTCCAGCGCAGCGAGTTCCTTCTCGAGCACGGCATGCGCGACCTGATCGTACGCCGCAGCGAGCTGAAAGAAACGCTGGCGCGCGCCATCCGCTATTTTCTGCCCGCCGACCTTCTCGCTTCCGCGATCTCGAGCGTCTACGCCGAGATCCCGACCGAACAGCCGGAGCACGGCGACACCGACGCAGTGTGACGATGACGCATGGCCGACGGACGTAGCATCCGGCAGCGTCTCGAATCGATCGACGCCGGCCGGATCAACCCGGGGCTCGACCGCATCCGCAGACTCCTGGAAGCTCTCGGCAACCCGCAGTTGGCCTACCCGACCGCGATCATTGGGGGCACCAACGGTAAGGGATCGGTCGCCGCCATGCTCACCGCCATCGGCCGCGCCGCCGGACACCGCATCGGTCTGTACACCTCCCCCCACCTCACCGCCGTCGAGGAGCGCTTTCAGGTCGACGGGGCGCCGATCAGCGCCTCGGGGCTCGATGCCCAGCTCGGCGTCGTGCTCGCTGTCGCCGACAAGCAGCTCGATAGCCCGCCGTCCTATTTCGAGATCTTGACCGCGGTAGCTTTTCGCTATTTCGCCGAGGCCCACGTCGAGCTGGCGGTGCTCGAAGTGGGGCTCGGCGGCCGCTGGGACGCCACCAATGTGACCCGCCCCCGGGTCGCGGTGATCTCGTCGGTGGCGCTCGATCATCAGGAGTATCTCGGCGAAGACGTCCGGGTGATCGCGGCTGAGAAGGCGGCGATCATCCCCCCCGGGGGCATGGCGGTGACGGCGCCACAAGGGCCCGCCATCCTCGAGGTCATCCGTCGGCAGGCCGAATTAGTGGGCGCGACGCTGTGGGAAACCGAGTCGTTTCCGGTGGTCGTGCGGCGCACCGACGCGCAGCTGCGCTACACGTTCGATTGCGTCGGCCAGCTGCGCCACTACGTCGGGCTCGAGGTGCCGCTTCCCGGCGCCCACCAGGTCGAGAACGCGCAGTGTGCCATCCTCGCCGCCGAGGTCCTCGATCGGCGCCGTCTCAGGATCAGCTCGGACGCCATCTGGGCCGGCCTGCGCAGCGTCCGCTGGCCGGGTCGTTGCGAGTGGCTGGAGGAAAACCCACCAATCCTCTTGGACGCGGCCCACAACCCTGCAGCGGCCCAAGCGCTGGCCTCGTATCTGCGGGAGCTGCGCCGCCGCAAGGCGTTCGACCGCCTCCACCTGGTGTTCTCGACCCTCACCGACAAGGATACCGAGGGCATCGCCAAGGCTCTCTATCCGCTCGCCGATCACATCGTCGCGACGCGGGCGCCGTCCAAGCGGGCAACACCAACGCAAGAACTGCTGGCGATCGGCACCTCCCCGTCGCAACGCCGGGCGGTCGACGACCCCGCGGAGGCCCTCGCCGCGGCGCGCGACGCAGCCGCCCCCGAGGACCTGATTTGTGTCTGCGGGTCGACGTATCTGATCGGCGCGGTGCGCCCACTCCTCATCCACGCTTGAACTAGCAGCGCCTGCTAGAGTTAGCCTCAGGCAGCAGGGTGCTGAAGAACTCCCGAGAGTTCTTCAGCACCCTGCTCTCTCTCCGGGGCCTCGAATGGGATTCCGCGTTTCAACCATCCACATCCCGAGCCGGCGAGCCGGTGTCGCTGTCGGATTCGCCCTGCTCCTCGGCTTGGCGGCGCCCCGCCCGGCGATCGCCCAGGCCCAGCCCCGGCCGCAGCAGGGCGAGGAGCAAGCCGGCCTGGTACCCCTCGAGATTCCGGGGCTGCGGCGGGTGAGCTGGGACCTCTTCGAAGCCAACCAAGACGGCTCCTTCGTCCTTACCGGCTACGTCGACATCGACGGCCGTCCTGAATGGAGGCTGCAGGCCGATCGCATCGTGCTGACGCCCCCCGAGGACCCCGACGCCGGCGGTGCCGATTGGCATTTCGTGGCCGAGGGCAACGTGACGCTGGATGCCGGCGACGTGCGGATGAACGGATCGCGGATGGACGGGTATCTGCTCGCCGGGACCGGAAACATCGAGAATGCCTGGGGCATCGGGCCGGGCGACGTCTACTTCCGGGGCGAGCACATCGAGCAGATCAGGCCGGGCGTCTTTCATATCCAGAACGGCGTCGTCACGCCGTGCACCCAGGCGCTGCCCATCTGGGAGTTCTCGGCGCGCACGTTCGACCTGTTCGCCGACGATCACGTGACGATGAAGAACGCCGTGTTCAAGGTAAAGGGCGTGCCACTCCTCTATCTGCCGGTGCTCTACTACCCGATCAACAGGAGTCATCGCTCCACCGGTCTGTTGATCCCGAGCATCGGTCACTCGTCCCGCAAGGGTTTCATGTACACCCAGGCGCTGTTCTGGGCGATCAACCGCGGCATGGACACCACCTTCACGTACGACTTCTACTCGCGCGCCGGCTCCGCTTTCAGCGCCGAGTACCGCCATCGGGTTACGCCGGGCTCGGTCGGCAATGCGCGCTTCTTCTGGCTGCAGGGATCAAACGCCAACGATTTCACGAAAGAAGAGATCGCCGCCGGTACCACGCCGGTGGTTGGCGGCTGGACGCTCGACGGTGAGCACATGATGGCGTTGCCGAGCAACTGGCGGCTGAATGCCAGCGCCAACATTTTCTCGACCAAGGAGTTCGTCCAGGGCTTCGAGGACAATTTCAACCGCTTCCTCCGCCGAAATTCCTCGGCCGGCGTTTTTCTCACTCGCTCGTGGAGCAGTTACACCCTCAACCTGGTCGCGGACGACAACCAGACCTTCTTCGGCAACGTCGACTCGGTGGTGCAGCGACGCGCCCCGGAGGTCGAGTTCCGGGTCCGCCGCCGGCCGATCTATGACCCCCTGTACTTCCAGTTCGAGGGTTCCTACGCGGGGTTGTTGCGCGAGGAGCGTAGCCCGAACAAAGACTCGCTGGGCGGGCGCTACGAGCGCATCGACGCGTTCCCGGAGGTCTCGCTCGCCTTCACGCAGATCCCCTGGCTGACCTTCAACCCGTTTCTCGCCTGGCGCTCGACCTACTACAGCCAGCGGAGGGAGGGCAGCGACTTCGTCGACGACTCGATCTTCCGCAACGTGTACGAGACCGGCATTCAGGTCATCGGGCCGAGCCTGTTCCGAATCTTCGACACGCCGACGAGCAACTACTCGCCCCGCTTCAAGCACGTGCTCCAACCTCGCTTCACCTGGGGGCGCCTCGGCGAGTTCGAACACGAGGACTTCCTCCAGCGCGACATCATCCAGTTCGACGAGATCGACCGCTTCGGCGGCGACCGGCATTTTGCCCGCATCTCGTTGACCAATCGGTTCCTGGCGAAGCGCTTCAACCGCCCCAACGACGAGCAGCGCTCGGTGTGGGAGGTGTTCAGCGTCGAGCTGGCGCGCGACTTCGATCTGCGGGAGCGCGATCCCGACATCCAGTTTCCCACCATCCCGCTGCCCTGGTCGCTCGGCGGACGGGTAACGCCGACCCCGGTGATCAACTTCTCCGCAAGGATGCGCTTCACGCCCGACTGGGGTCTGGGAGGGTTCACCTTGGCCGGCACCGTGAGGAACTCGCCGGGCGCAACGACCAACATCACCTGGTTCCGCCGCGCCCGCACCGTGCCCAACGAGGATGACCCTTCCAAGGTCGACGTCATATCGAGCGACCGTCTCAGCGGCACCGGCCGGATCGACCTGCTTCGAGCGCTCGTCACCGTCACCGGCAACCTCACCTGGGACGTGACCAATCGCCAGCTGCAGGCCTACATGATCGGCGCCACCTGGAACACTCAGTGCTGTTCGATCGGCGGACAGGTGCGGCAAAACAAGTTCTCGTTCCGCGACGAGCTGCAGTTCTCGGTGCTGCTCGAGCTTCTCAACGTCGGCTCGCTGGGCTTCGGCAGCGAAGGTCGCTGAGGCGGCGATGAAGGGCCTGATCCTGTCCGGTGGCTCGGGTACGCGGCTGCGCCCACTGACCTACACATCCGCCAAGCAGCTCATCCCCGTGGCCAACAAGCCGGTGCTGTTCTACGGCATCGAGCATCTCGTCGAGGCGGGGGTCACTGAGATCGGCATCGTCGTCGGCGACACGGCCGCCGAGATCGAAGCCGCGGTCGACGACGGCAGCCGCTGGGGGGCGCACATCACCTACATCCGCCAGGATGCGCCGCGTGGGCTGGCGCACGCGGTCAAGATCTCGCGCTCGTTTCTCGGTGACGAGCCGTTCATCATGTACCTCGGTGACAACATCCTCCGTGACGGCGTCAAGGATTTTGTCGACGCCTTCGACGCCGGCGGCGCCAACGCCCAGATCCTCGCCGCGACGGTTCCCGAGCCGCAGCGCTTCGGTGTCATCGAGCTCGATGGCGACCGCGTCGTGCGGGTCGTCGAGAAGCCCGCCGACCCCCCGTCGGACCTCGCGTTGGTGGGTGTCTACCTCTTCGATCACCACGTCTTCGAGGCCATCGAAACACTGGTGCCGTCAGCGCGCGGCGAGCTCGAGATCACCGAAGCGATCCAGCGGCTGATCGACGACGGTCGCACGGTGCACTGGCAGGAGGTGCGCGGCTGGTGGAAGGACACCGGCCACCTCGATGACCTTCTGGAGGCCAACCGGGTCGTTCTCCGCACCCTCGAGCGACGCATCGACGGCGAGGTCGACGACGCCACCCGCATCGACGGTGAGGTGGTGATCGAGGCGGGAACGACGGTGACGGCGAGCGTCATCCGGGGGCCGGCGGTGATCGGTCGGAACTGCCGCCTCGAGAACGCCTACATCGGTCCGTACACGTCGCTCGCCGACGGCGTGCGCGTCGTCGCGGCCGAACTGGAGCACTGCATCGTCCTGCATGAGGCCCGCATCGAGGGCCTCGAGGGGCGCATCAACGCCAGCCTGATCGGCCGCCAGGCGCATATCTTCGCCACCGGCGCCAAGCCGCGCGCACACCGCCTGATGGTGGGCGATGGATGCCGCGTCGGGATCGGCGAATAGACCCGAGTCGACCTCCTGGCAGGGTTCTGAAGAACTCCCGGGGGTGCCACCCATGGGTCTCGTGGGGCAG
>JADFNY010000013.1 GCA_022563115.1 Acidobacteriota bacterium
CGACCAGCGCCGGGTCTTTCTTGCGCCGCACGATCTCCTCGTAGATGGCGCGCGCCGTTCCGGCGGGCAGCATCTCGCCCTTGAGCTCCTGCTCGCCCATGAACAGCGACAGGTCCGTGAACACCGCCCCCGGGGGGATGGGATAGAGATAGTCGCCTTCGAGGAGGCGGCCGCCGTTGTTGCGGAATTGGTCTTCGATCTCGACGCGGGCAACGCGCCGGCCGCCGTCGACCGTGATCGTCACGTCGGTGCGGACCCGCGCCACGCCCGGATCGTTGACCGGACGATGCGAAACCGGCGCCACCGTCAGGTGCGCGCTGTGGCGCTGCACGGTTGCGCTGCTGTCGCCGACCACCATGGTCAGCAAGGCCAACGCGGCGATGCAGGGGAACAATTGAAAGAGCTTTCTCACCAGCCCACCTCCGGGTTGCAGGGGATGCGTTTCCTTACCCTTGAGACGCACTACTCCGAAGGACTTGCACACCGGGAACGCGCACCGCCGCCACAGGCCCTGAGGCCCGCGACCCAGCCCACCTCCAATCCCCCACCTGTGCGCAAGCAGGCAGCGAAGGCGCCGCAGGCGCCGAGAGGCCGGGGGTGGGTGGTGGGAGATCAAAAGAAACAGGCGGTCCCAGGCTACTGCGGGCGATCGGCGAAACGGCCCTCAGTCGTCGCCGGAACGCTCGTTGCGGATCTCCAAGCCGCCCATCAGGACGGTGCCGCGGATGAGGATCTCCTTGCCCGGCTCAGGTGTCTGGCGGGTGATGTCTTCGGCGCTCCCCAACAGCGGCAACACCTTGTTGATCACCACCCAGTTCGGCGGAACCAGCACCTCGATGCCTCCCCAAAAGGCGAACGCATCGACGACGGCCAGCTCGGGCCCGAGGTCGGCGTCACGCAAATCGATCGTGCAACCGCCCATGATCGCGGTGACATCGGCCGCCTGAAAGGCGCGCGAGGTCGACTTCCGGACGACCCCTCCGAGAAAGCCGAATGCGGAGATCGTGCTGTCGCCGGTGACGCTCGGAGCGTCGCCCGGCTGCCCGGGAGAGACACTGCCGCGAGCGGTGGGGACTTCCGGTTCGACCACCGCTCGGTACACCAACCAGGCGCCGGCCCCGATCAGCACGAGCGGCCACCCATCCCAGAAGCTGTACGGAACGATGTCGAAGTCGTACAGCAGTACCCAGGTGCCGGCAACGACGAGGAAGCCGCCCACCCCGCGGTTGGTGTTGCCTCTGGGCTGCAGCACCATGGTGAGCCCGATGGCGATGGGAGCAAGGGGCCAGAATCGGATGACGTCGCCGAAGTCGACGATTCTCATGTTGTCGAGCAGAAACAGCGCGCCCAGGGCCATGACGAAGAGCCCGACGACCAGGCGGGGGTGCACGAATCCGTCGCGGTTATGGTTCATCGGTGGTCTCCCTTCCGGCGTCGACCCCAATTCCCGCGTCGACCTCGACGATCACCTCGCGGGCCGCCTTGCCCGACGATCCTCGGAGCAAGGAGTCGAAGACGAACGACGCACCGACCGCGATGATCGCCAGGGGCCATGAATCGGAGAAGCCGAGGCCGAAGAGCTCGAGCGTGCTGACCTGCAGCCAGATGCCGATCAACAGCAGGAAGATGCTGCGCCGGCCAGGGTCGGGCTTGAACAGCTGAACGAGCCCGAGCCAGATGACGAACAGCGGCCACAACCGCCAAGCCTGCGGCATCGATATCAGATCGGTGCGCTCGAGCAGGAAGATGATACCGACCGCGATCAAGACCACGCCGGGGAAGAGCCCGCCGCCGTGCCGCCGGTTTCGTGCCATCAGCAACCCTCCGGTTGACCTGCTAATCAAGATGCCGACAGCCTACGGCACACTCAAGGAAGCGACAACGGCTGCCGGCGCAACGGCCCGCTCGGGTGCCGATCGGTCGCCTCTGCCGGCTGATCGGTGGGCGAAACCGCCTCAGCGCCCGGTCAAGACGGCCCGAAATCGCCGGATACGATCGGCGTTCACGCCCATGTCGCCAACGCCGACGCGCGAAATCGAGCGCACGTCGACCACGGCCCCGGCGCCGCGGGGGCGCACCCGCACCACGATGTCGTCGACGAAGCGGAACACCGACGTCTCGTCCTCGGCCTCGAACGTGTGCGCCGTCGGGTCGCGCTCGACAACGGTCCACCCGAGATCACCGGCGGCATCGAGAGCCGCCTGATAAGCGTCGAGGACACCCACCGCGAGCTCGATCGGTTGCAGGTCGGCGTATGCCTGCTGCTGCAGGCGAGGAGTCTCGGCGGCGCCATGCGGATACGACAGGTCTCGGCCCCGATTGGCGGGGTTCACCGCAACGGCGGAGAAGCTCGGCGGGTCGGCGATGTCCGTGGTGAGGTCGTGGATCGCCGGTGCCCCACGGGCGCTGTATGCAAGGGCCCCCAGTAGCACGAGGCATCCTAGGCCGAGTGCAGCGGCCAGCATGCCGGCCGCCCGCGACCCGTGTTCCGTCCCGACGGAGACGAAGACGCTTACCAGGCCGAGCAACAGCGAGGCACCGCCACCGCCGAGCAAGGCCAAACCGAACACCGCGAGCCCCGCGACCGGCGGCACCCAACGCAGCCACGCCGCCAGCACGGCGAGCGCGGCGGCGAAAAGGGCCACCAGCACCAGCGGAAGAGCGGCGGCGGTGACCCGGGCGATCATCGTTGGCGCGGCGTGTTGGCCTCGATCTGAATCGTGATGTCGATGTCGTCACCGACGATCTGCAGGCCCTCCTGGAGCATGTTCCAGGTCAGGTCAAAGTCGTGCCGGTTGACCCGCGCCGTCGCTTCGAACGCCAAAGTCTGGCCGTCGCGCCGCGGATGCGGCCAGCGAGGAGACGTGCGACCGCACCCTGAGGATAACCGGATCGCGCACCCGGCACACGCATCAAGCGGTAGTGGGGGCAATCCCCCGCTACGCATCAAGCGGCAACCCCCTACGCAGAACCCACCGTCGGATCGTTCGTTGCTAACCGCGCCGCGGGAACGTAGAGTGCGGCTGGTTTCACGCTTCCGCAGGCGGTGAGCGACCCATGCGCAGTGCCGAGACAGTCCGGCGAGTACCGAATTCAGCAGCCCTTGCGGCAGCGATCGGCCTGGTTGCCCTATCGGCATGGCAGCTTCTCCCCGACGCCGCCGGCTCACAAGCGACCGAGGGGGCCTCTTACACCGAGACGCAGGCACGGGCAGGCGAGGCCGCCTACCAGCGCTACTGCGCCGCTTGCCATCGAGCCGACCTGAGCGGATCGCAAGCCGGCCCAGCGCTCGTTGGGCCCGAATTCATGAGCGGATGGGCCACCCGGTCGGTGGGCGAGCTGTTGGAGCTGACCGGTGCGACGATGCCGCCGGCGGGTGCCGGGATCCTCAGCCGGAGCGGCATCGCCAACGTCATCGCCTACGTCCTGGAAGCCAACGGGGTCCCCGCCGGAGGGCGGCCGCTGGGCGCCGCCGATACCTCGATGATCGGTGCCGGCGAGCGGCTTGAAGCGGAGACAGCGCCGGCGGACGACAGCGCCGACCGCGAGGCCGGGCTCAGAGCCGGATGGGCGGCGCGTCCCGATCCGGATGCCCCCCCGGGGCCGCGCACCTCGCCGGGCGAAACCGACCTACTGCACGAAGTCGAGGATTTCACCCCGGTCACCGATGCCATGCTTGCCGACCCCGACCGCGGGGACTGGCTCTCGTACCGCCGCACCTACGACGGCTGGGGCTACAGCCCTCTCGATCACATCGACCGGGCCAACGTCGAGAACCTCGAATTCGCTTGGGCCTGGGCCATGGACGACGGCTTCAACCAGCCGACCCCGATGGTCTACGACGGCACCATGTATCTCGCCAACCCGGGCAATGTCGTCCAAGCACTCGACGCGGCCACCGGTACGTTGCTGTGGGAGTTTCGGCGGGAGTTTGCGGAGGACTATCTGCCCGGCGGCTTCAACCAGATGCGTAATCTGGCGATCTGGGGCGACAAGGTTTTTCTGGCGACCAAGGACGCCTACCTGCTCGCCCTCGATGCGCGCACCGGTGCGCTGGTGTGGGAAACCCAGATCGCCAGCTACCGCAAGGGCTACACCAACGTCGCCGGCCCCCTGGTCGTCAAGGGAAAGGTGATCAACGGCATCAACGGCTGCGGTCGGTTCTTCGAGGACAGTTGCTTTATTACCGCCCACGACGCCGAGAGCGGCGAGGAGCTGTGGCGGACGTTCACGGTTGCCGATGGGGAACTCGGCGACGCCACCTGGGGCGGGCTCGAGTGGGAGCTGCGCGGCGGTGTCGACGTGTGGATCACCGGGAGCTACGACCCCGAGCTCGACCTCACCTACTGGGGCACCGCACAGGCCAAACCGTGGGTCGCCGCCAGCCGCCGGCTAACGGCGAACGACGCCACGCTCTACGCCAACTCCACCCTCGCCCTCGACCCGGACAGCGGCGAGATCGTCTGGTACCGGCAGCACGTTCCCGGCGAGACGCTCGACCTCGACGAGGCTTTTGAGCAGGTGCTGGTCGACGTCGACGGCGAAAAGTTGCTGTTCACCATCGGCAAGCACGGCATCCTCTGGAAGCTCGATCGAACCACCGGGACGTTTCGGGGGTTGAAGCAAACCGTCTACCAGAACGTTTTCGACGAGGTCGATCCGCTGACCGGCTCGGTGAGATACCGGCAAGACATCCTCGACGCGATCGTCGGCGAGTGGATCGCCGTTTGCCCGAGCACGGCGGGCGGGCACAACTGGCCCGCCATGGCCTACAGCCCGGAAGCGACGGCGCTGATCATTCCCCTGAGTCAGAGCTGCCTGGAGATCTCGGGCCGGCCGCTGGCCCTGGAGCGGGGCTCCGGCGGGACGGGGGGCGACCGCCGATGGACCGAGATGCCCGGCACCGACGGCAACCTCGGGAAGCTCGCCGCCTACGACGTCGACACGCTCGAGGAGATCTGGAGCATCGAGCAGCGAGCGTCGTTTCTCACCGCGGTTCTCACCACCGCCGGGGGCCTCGCCTTCGCCGGCGACGTCGATCGGTACTTCCGCGCCTACGACGTGCACACGGGTGACGTTCTCTGGGAAACCCGCCTCGGCACGTCGGTCCAGGGGTTCCCCGTCACCTACACGGTCGACGGTGAGCAATACGTCGCGGTCTCGGCCGGCGTCGGCGGCGGAAGCCCGCGCACCGTGCCGCGGCTGCTATCGCCCGAGCTCCGCCACCCGCGCGGCGGCAACGCGTTGTACGTCTTCAAGCTTGGACGCTGATCCATTCTTTTTTCGATTGCCACCGCTCACCTCCCGGCCTCTCGGCGCCTACGGCGCCTTCGCTGCCCGCTTTGCTCATAGGTGGCAGATTGGCGGCGGTCCATTCCGGCGTCGGACCGGGGCCGGTGACGACGCGGAGCTTCTGAACCGTTGGATGAGGCAGCTGTGTCGCTCGTCGGTTCGGAGCGCGGCATCAAGTTTCTGGACGGTAGTGGGGAGGTTGGCGGGGGGATTGTTGATCAAGTGGCCGAATTGAGCGCAGTCGCATGCGCGCTCTTAGCGGCAGGGAAACGGCCGCCGTGAGGCAGAAGGTTCGTCAAGCAGTTAGTTCTTTGTATTCAAGGGTCTCCGACGCAGGTGCGGGAGAAAACATTGCCGGGTTAGCGTAGCTCTTGCGCTCGTCGAATCACCGGTCTGCGATATGGACACCTGAAAAGAATGTCGCGTCCTTCGTCGCCGTGTAGTTGCATGCCGTCTTTAGCGCTGTGCTCTCGATAGGCGGCACGCAAACGTAGACAACCTTCTTGCCGAGCATCCGAACTCGTTCACATGCTCCAGCGAGGTCGCCGTCTGAGCTGTTTAGGTAGGCCCAGTCGAACTTGCTGAGAGAGGCGTGATAAACAAGGTCGGCGGCGATGTGTACGTCCACGCCCTTCTCTGTGACTTTCGCGAACTCATACTTGCACTCAGGGCAGACGATGCCTTGTCTTTTTTTGCCGCATTTCTTGCACTCGAAGAAATTATCCTGCATGTATCCCAGTTTGAGTTTAACCCCAGCCTTTCGAAGATTCGCCCAATAACGCTGTTGTGACGCGTACAACTTTGGAACCGCCGCCTGATCAAGCGGCGCAGCATAATATCGAATCTCGACTAGTTCGCGGCCCATTAGCAGCATCTGCGCCAGCCTGCGAAAATCAATGTGATACATGGACAGGCCGATTCTCCGGAGGCTGTGGAAGAAGTTCGAACTGTCAACGTAGACCATCCCCTTGGGGTTCTTGGTATCAGCCATCAACCAGTGTTCTCCTCAAAAAAAAGAACCCCGCCACGAGGGCGGGGCCTTCGCCCACGGTCGGTCTCTCGAACGTGGGGAGTTCTACGAACTGTAAGCGTATATACGAGAGTATCACCGATCAACCCCGTAGAGTCACGGCTTCACGTGTCAAGCGGTAAGCGCGTTGTACTCAAGATTCTCGGGCTCCACACCTTCGACAACAGGCAATTCTCCGTCTCGTGCGCGACCATGACATCAGCACGCAGACCGGGCTCGTCAACGAGCTCGGGGTCCACGGGATTGCCGTCAACCAGTCCACGGTGTCCCGCGACATCAAGGCCCTCGGCCTGGTGAAGACCCCTCGGCCCGACGGCGGCTACTGCTACTCGGTGCCAACCAACGTCGTGGCGTTGACCGAGCGCAGCATTCGTATCTTGCGTGAGTTCGTCAACTCGGTGGACGGCTCCGGCCCGATCGCCGTGGTTCATACCGACAGCGGCAACGCGCATCCGGTCGCCGAAGCCATTGACCGGCTCGATCTGGACAACGTCGTCGGCACGATTGCCGGCGAGAACACCCTGCTGGTAATCGTTCGAGAAGGCACCCACTGGGTTGTGCGATCACCGGCGCGATCGGCTGCGAGTCGCCAGTCATCCGTGTCCGAAGGCCACCGACGTCGAACACGAGCGACAAGGCGATGATGATTGCGGCGCCGGCGAGCACAGATTTGAGGCCGATCCGGCTTCGGGATTCGACGGTCATCGGTCGGGAGGCAGCCGCCGAGGCCAAAAGCTCTGCTGTTGCGAGCTCCGTGCGGAGCTGCTCGAGCTCGTTGTGCAGGTCCAGGACCGATTGGAAGCGCTGCTCAGGATCCTTCTCGAGCGCATGCTTGAGGATGCGCCCCAGCTGACGCGGCAACTCGCCCCTGACCTCGGTCACCTCCGGCGGTGCGTCCTTCATGATCGACGACAGCAACGCGATTCTGCTGTCGCCGCTGAACGGACGCCGGCCGGTGACCATCTCGTACAGGGTGATGCCGAGGGAGAAAATGTTGGTCCGATGATCGAGCGCCGCTCCCTCCGCCTGCTCGGGAGACATGTAGGCGATGGTTCCGAGAACGATGCCGACTTCTGTAACCAGCCCGGGCTGTGCTGCCGTCATCGCCTCGGTTTCGCCGCCTCCGCGCTCGTCGCCTCCGCCTCCCGTCGCTGGCGCTCCGCGGAGGTGGCCTGCTCGAAGACGTCCGAATAGCGCTCGATCATCCGGTGGGTGAGGTTGATCTGCTCGAACAAGGCGCCGGCCGCGCCCGGGCCCTCGATCGACGATGGTAGGTACAGCGCCCAGAACTGCGCCCCCACCCTTCCCCGTCGCAGCCGCGCAATGTCGGTATGCATCGTCGGCACGAGCGTCGCCGTGTCGCCGGCCAGGTCGATCCCGTCGAGTCGGTTGTCGACCCTCCATTGACCGCGCTCGACGCTTTGCCTAACCTCGCCGCATCTTGCCACGCTGCCGCACGAAACCCGAACCCGGAGGTTCTCCGTGACCGATCGCCCGTTCTCCATCCGCATCCGCAGGTCGCTGTTGCCACTATCCGCGGCCGCCCTGGCGCTCGTCCTGAACATCGGCTGCGCCCCGGCTTCCGACGTACCGCCCGCCGACATGGTGATCCACAACGGCAAGGTCGTGACCGTCGACGACAGCGTTCCGGAGGCCCAAGGCATCGTCATCAACGGCGACCGTATCGAGCTCGTCGGATCGAACGCAGAGGTCGAGGCCTACATCGGCCCTGACACCGAAGTTATCGACCTGGACGGCGCCCTGGCGATCCCCGGCTTCATCGAGGGACACGGGCACTTCATGGGGATCGGATCCAACGTTCTGAACCTCGACCTTCTCGACACCACCTCCTGGCAGGGTGTGGCCGACATGGTCGCCGCGGCGGTCGCCGAAGCTGAGTCCGGCGAGCTCATCGAGGGCCGCGGCTGGCATCAGGAACGGATGAGCGACCTCGACGACTCCAATACGGTGCGGGGCTTCCCGACCCACGACGAGATCAGCGCCGTGAGCCGCGAAAACCCTGTTATCCTGCGCCACGCCTCCGGCCATGCAACGTTCGGCAACGCCTACGCGATGGAGCTCGCCGGCGTCACCGGCAACACCGATCAGCCCCAGGGCGGCGAGATCATCATGGGCCCGGACGGCGAACCGATCGGCGTCTTCGTGGAGCGCGCTTCCAGCATTCTGGGCCGCGCCACCGCCAACGTCGAAAACCGCATGAGCGACGAGGACCGCGCCGCACGCACGTGGCGCGAGATGGAGCTCGCCTCGCAGGAGGTGCTGCGCAACGGCATCACCAGCTTCCAGGACGCTGGTTCCGGCTGGAACACGATCGAGATGTTCAAGCGCGGCGTCGACGCAGACGCCCTGCAGGTTCGGCTGTGGGTGATGGCGCGGAACGAGCGCTTCGATGCCGAGTGGCTGCAGGCGAATCTCCTCATCGGCTACGGCAACAACATGCTGACCGTGCGCGCCATCAAGATGGCCATCGACGGGGCCCTCGGCTCCCGGGGAGCGTGGCTGTTGGAGCCCTACAGCGACGAGCTGACGAGCTCGGGCCATAACACCGGCAATCCGGCCGAGATCGAGGCGACCGCCAACCTGGCGATCGAGAACGGCTACCAGATGTGCGTCCATGCCATCGGCGACCGCGCCAACCGCGAGGTCCTCGACATCTTTGAGCGCGTTCTAGAGGCCCATCCGGAGCAGGCCGCCGACGCCCGCTTCCGCATCGAGCACTCCCAGCATCTGCACCCCGACGACGTGCCGCGCTTCGGCGAGCTAGGCGTCATCGCGGCGATGCAGGGCGTCCATTGCACCTCGGATGCCCCCTGGGTGAAGCCGCGCCTCGGCGCCGAGCGCGCCGAATGGGGCGCCTACGTCTGGCAGGACCTGATGCGCAGCGGCGCCGTGGTCACCAACGGCACCGACGCCCCAGTGGAGCGCGTCGATCCGATCGCGTCGTTCTACTCGACGGTTACCCGCAAGGATGCCAGCGGTGAAGCGTTCTACCCGGAGCAAGCGATGAGCCGCGAGGAGGCGCTGCGCTCGTACACGATCAACAACGCCTTCGCCGCCCACGAGGAGGACATCAAAGGATCCATCACACCGGGCAAGCTCGCCGACATCACGATCCTCGACCAAGACATCATGATGGTCCCCGAGGAGCAGATCAAAGATACCAACGTGCTCTACACGATCGTTGGCGGCAGAGTCGTCTATCAGAGGTAGGCAACCCGATCGAGCCTTAGCAGGGTGCTGAAGGTACCCCCGGGAGTTCTTCAGCACCCTGCTAGCAATTGCAAATCTTTACTCGCCGCTTACTGACCGCAAACGACCGCCGGCGCCACAATTCCGTCGTAACTAGCAGGCACGCCCCGGAACCGGGGCGACAAACGACGCACTAGCAGGGTGGTGAAGCACCTTGCCAGGCAAGGAGGTCGGCATGCGAAGACGGGTGGTGGAGCTTTCGTTGGTCGGAGGGTTGGCGCTTCTGTTGGCCTGGCCCGCTGTGGCCCATTCCCAACTCGGTGCACCGCCGGGTCCGGACTTCGGCCCGGAGTGGGGTGACGGCGGAATTCCGGCCGTCGGTGAGCTCGCGCCCCAACGCACTCGAGCCCAACGCCGGCCGCCGGCCGGCGGTCCTCGGGCTCGCGGCTCGCAGCGCTTCGGCAGGCAGGAGCGACGCGGATCCAGCAGCCGTGGAAGCTTCGCGGGTCGCGGTGGCGGCTTCGGCGGCGGGCGACGCCCAGGTGGCTTCGGTAGCGACCGAGGTCGAGGCGGCTTCGGCAGGGGCCGAGGCGGGTTCGGCGCCGGGTTCGGGCTTGGGGCGACGCGGTCGAGTTTGGCGGCTCGGGCTTTGAGCCGCGCCGACCAGATCGGCTTGACCGCCGAGCAAACCGATCAGATCAACCAGGCGCGGCGCGCCCAGCGCGAAGCATCGATCAACCGGCGCGCGGCGGCCGAAATCGCCGAGCTCGAGCTGCGTGAGCTCATGGGCGCCGATACGCCCGACATCGCCGCCGTCGAAGCCAAGCTTCGCGAGCTTGCCGAGCAGCACATCGCCGAGCAAACCACGGCGCTCCGACTGAACGCTTCGGTCGGCGAGATCCTCACCTCCGACCAGCTCGAAGATCTCAGCCGCGGCCGTGGCCGCGATCGCGGCAGCCGAAGAGAACGCTAGCCGGCCTGCCAGCCCGGGGCCCGCGCCGATCACGGCGCGGGCCTCGACTTTTTGCGCCCCGGCGGCGTCCAAACCGGTAGGCACGCCGCGTTAAAGCATTGAACCCTGGAGGAAGTACGTGAGCTCATATCGCCGAAATACGGCCCTGATCAGCAGTATTGCGGTCGTTGCGCTGATGTTCACCGGCACCGCATGGGCCGGCGCCCAAGCGGTCAGTGAACAGAGTCGGATCGAGGCAACCGTGTCCGACGCCGCCGCCCAGCAGGCCGGCGCGGGGGTCGTCCGGCAGCGAGTCCACGCTGACGCCGAGGCCGCTGCGCGGCTGGTGCAGGAGATGCGCGTCCGACCGACGATCGCCCTGTCGAGCTCGTTTTCCCGCCGTTCCGGTGGGATGGCAAGCCGCGCCCTCGCCAACGCCGAAGAGATCGGTCTGAGCGAGGAGCAAGAAGAGCAAATTCGCGGGCTGCAGCGGGAGAATCGGCGGGCGCAGATCCGTCGCAACGCCGACACGCAAATCGCCGAGATGGACCTCGAGGAGATGATGAGCACCGAGAGCTCGGACCTCGACGTCATCGAGCAGATGATGCGCGCGATCGCCAACTACGAGGTCGACGAGCGCATCGCCAGGCTGCGCCTCGACCGCAGTGCCAAAGCTATCTTGACGGAGGCCCAGCGCGACGAGCTCGAGGAGATGTCGCCGGCGCGCTTCATCTTCGAGAGCATTCGCCGGTAACGACGACGCGCGCCACGGAAGCGACGTAACCGCCAGTTGATGGGTCGGGGAGGTGCGCATTTTCCACCATCGGCCAGACATGTCTCGCCTCGCCCGTTTCCAAGGGCTAAACTAGAAGAGCGGCTGCCATTCGGGTGCCGCTCTTTTTGATCGTCGAGCCTCCGACAACAGCCGGCACGATCATGGATCCCGAGCAGCTCAAATCGCTCATCGAAACCGGTATTCCCGGCGCCGAGGTCAGCGTGCGGGACCTCACCGGAACGCGCGATCACTTCGGCGTCCAGGTCATCTCCAGCGCCTTTGGGGGCAAGAGCCTCGTCGAGCAACACCAGATGGTCTATCGGGCTGTCGGGCAGAAATTGACCAACGCTGTGCACGCGCTGCAAGTACACACGTTGGTCCCAGAGGAGTAGAACCATGTCCAGCGAACTGAAACAGCAGATCGAAGACGCAATCGCCAACAACCCGGTGCACGTGTTCATGAAGGGCACACCGGAGTGGCCGCAGTGCGGTTTCTCCAAGGCCACCTGCGACGCCCTTCGCTCGATCGACGTTCCGTTCACCACCACCAACGTTCTCGAGGATCTCGACAACTACCGCTCAACGCTGATCGACGTGTCGGCGTGGCCAACGATCCCGCAGGTGTTCATCGGCGGCGAGTTCATCGGCGGCTGCGACATCGTCCTCGAGATGTTGCGCAACGGCGAGCTGCAAGAAAAGGTAGGCGCGCTCCAAGAAGGGTGAGGTATGCGAGCCCTGGTAGTGGACGACGAGCCTCTCGTCTGTGACCTGCGTACGCGGTTTCTGTCGCGTCGCGGGTACGCGATCATCACCTTGGGCGACGGGGAGGAAGCGCTCGAGGACCACGGAGACTGACATCCTGGTCTTCGGGATCACCGCTCACTTCCTACGCCCGCACCGATGAGCGAGGTTGCGCCGGTAACCCAGCGCCAGATCTGGGGCTGGGGCCTCTACGACTTCGCCAACTCGCCGTTCGCCACCAGCATCCTGGCGGTGATCTTCAACCGCTACTTCGTCGAACAACTGGCGGGCGGCGAAGAGGGCGTCGTGCTCGACATCCTCGGCGCCACGGTGAGAGTTCCCGGCGTCACGTTCTTCACCTACACGTTGGCGGCAGGCATGCTGGTGGTCGCGGTGCTGGCACCGTTTCTGGGCGCCATCGCCGACTCGTCGGGCTCGAAGAAGAGGTTCCTCGCGTTCTTCTGTTACATGGGCGCCGGCGCCACCGCCATGCTGTACTTCACCAACGAGGGACAGTACTGGCGCGGGGCGATCTTCTTTCTCGTCGCCCAGGTAGGGTTCGCGGCCGGCAACATCTTCTACAACGCTTTTCTGCCGGAGATCTCGACGCCGAAGAACATCGGCTGGATCTCCGGCTTCGGTTTCACCCTCGGCTACCTCGGCGGCGCCATCCTGTTGACACTGAACCTGGCGATGTTGAGCTACCCGCAGTGGCTCGGTTTCACCGACCCGTTCAGCCCACAGGACACCTTTCTGTCGGTGGCCCTATGGTGGGCGGTGTTCGCCGTGCCGACCTTCCTGTGGCTGCGGGAGCGCCCGACGACGATCCCGTTGGCGCCCGGAAAGTCCCACCTGCGGATCGGCATCGAGCGCGTCGCCAGGACGTTCTCCAACATCCGCCGCTACCGGGAGCTCACCAAGTTCCTCGCCGCGTTCCTGATCTATAACGACGGCATCCAGACGACGGTGGTGATCGCGGCGATCTTCATCGACGAGGTCCTCGGCATGTCGGACAGCAGGATCATCGGCCTCTTTCTCGTCATCCAGGCGACGGCGTTCGTCGGCGCATTGGCGCTGGGGGCGGCGAGCGACCGTATCGGCAACAAGCGAGTTGTCGTGGGGACGCTCGTCGTCTGGACCGGGGTTGCCGTGTGGGGTTACTTCCTCGGCGCCACCGGCAACGCGGAAGCGGAGGTCTGGGTGATGGGCATCGTCGTCGGTTTGGTGCTCGGCGGCAGCCAGTCGGCGAGCCGCGCGATCCAGGGAACGTTCACGCCGGAGGCCAACAGCGCCGAGTTCTTCGCCTTCTACGGGATCGCGGGGCGTTTCTCCTCGGTGATGGGACCGGTGGCCTACGGGAGTGTCTATGCGCTGTTCGGCCCGCGGCCGGCGATTCTCTTTCTGGCGGTATTCTTTGTCGTCGGGCTGCTCATCTTGATGACCGTCGATGAGCAGGAAGGCATGCGCCAGGCGGAAATTGCGGTGACATGAGTGACGCGAGAGACGCGAGAGGGGGTCGCGCCGCCGAAACCCTCCATAAGCTGGAGTCGTACGGCGTGGTGTTCCGGCAGCTTCCCCGGGCGCTCGTTGTGGGGGGTAGCAACTTCTTCGCCGACGGCTTGTTCAACCAGTGCGCCGCAATTTCGTACTATGCCCTGCTCTCGGTGCCGGCGTTCGTCAGCTTGCTGGCGTCGATTCTGGGCTTCGTCCTCGGCAGTGCCGAGGAGGGCTTGGACGCCGCCGTCGGTGAAATCCGCCAGCTGATCCCCGACCTGCCCACCGAGATCGTCGAGATAGCGGCGAGCTTTTTCCAGTACCGCGGCACCATCGGCGCAGCCGCTCTGCTGGTGAGCTTGTGGATCGCGCAACTCGTGTTCGCGGCCATTCAAACCGCCGTATCACAGATCTTCCAACGCCCGCCGATGAAGATGGACTGGCGTCACTTCGCGCTGCAGGCGGCCTGGGACTGGGGCAAGCCGTTCCTGCTGTTCTTCGCCGCGGCGTCGCTGCTGGTTGTGTCGTTCGCCTTCGAGAGCATCATCTCGGTGCTGCGCAGCTTCGACACGCCGTGGACGGTGCAGATCATCGAGCTCACCGACAACAGCGCCCTGCTGGCGCTCGCCACCTCATTGATCACCGGGACGATCGTCTTCGGGCTCATCCTCCAGGCGCTGACCCCGCAGCTGGTGTCGCTGCGAGTGTTGCTGCCCTCGGCGATCGTCGGTTCGCTGCTCTGGGAGCTCGCCTCGCAGCTTTTTTCCTCCTACCTCGTGTACGCGGCGAGCGTCCGCAGTTTCACCGGGTCAGCGGGCGCGGTGGTGATCTTCATGCTCTGGGTCTACTACGCCGCCACCGTGCTGCTGTACAGCCTCGAGGTCGCCGCCACGCTCTCGGGCGACCGCCGGCTCAACGGCTCGCGTACAACCGACACCGCGCACACGCTGTAGAGCGGTCTGGATGTGTCTTATCGGTAGAAGAGCTCGTCCTTCGAGCAGTACGGCTCCAGGCCCAGCATGTAGTTGAAGCCACTGACGCCGGCGCCCGACCACGATCCGATGTAGTCCAGCGCGGGCTCACCGATCGGCGCTCCCGGAGGCGCTCCCGGGGTCGCTGCCTGGGTGTAGACGCCGCCCGGACGCGACAAGAAACGCTGGATGTCGCGGGCCACGAGGTTGTAGTGGGCCGCGTCGCCCGCCGAGACACCGTTCTCCGACTGCATGCGGTGGTCGAGGCGCTCGAGCGCCAGGGTCGCTACGGCACGGGCCTGGGGCATCTGCGCCCCGGCGGCCAGCTGCATGAGGTTCTCGACCACGACGCGCTCGACGGCGCGGTTGATCTCGGCCTCGTAGCTGTTCGCCGGATGGGCGCCGAAGGTCGCGTCGACGAGCTCGTCGATGACCTCCTCGAGGCCCGGCAACGACTCGTCGATGGCGTGCTGCTGCACCAGGCGGGCGGCGCGCTGGCCGTTGAGGATCTCGCCGACGGTGTGATCGGCGGCCACTACGGCCGGCGTGATCACGTCGAAGGTCGAACCCGTATAGCGCGGGAACAGCTCGCGGGTGCGACCGTAGCCTGTCGGGCGCGGCGGTAGCATCGTCACGACGCTGTCGGGCAGGGTCAGCTCGCTGGCCGAGATCGTTGCGAGCAAGGCGTCGAGCGCCTCCATCTGGTCCTGGCGCGATACGGGCTCGAACGGCGTGCGGCCGTCACCCCGCAGCGAGTAGATGTAGTTGCTGCCGCCGAGCGGCGAGGCCGCGGCGCTGACCTGGTAACGATGGTGCAGGTACAACGGCACCAGCACCTCTTCCATGGTTGCCATCGGCTCGCCGAGCTTGATGTTGCGCTCGCCGAAACGATCCAGCGCCGCACGGCGTACTTCCATCATGCGGTCGAGCTCGGCGGCCGGATCCATGCCGTTGGACCACTGGTTGGAGCGCGGGTGAGCGCTCATGTCCTGGTTGGTCATGTAGCGCAGGTCCTGCGCCCAGGCCTCGGCGAGGATCACCTGCAGGGCCTCGGACTCGTCGGTGCCTTCGGGAAAGTCCTGATAGCCGTAGGCGACCCCGACCTTGTCCCACTCGCCGATCTCACGTTCGTAGACCTCGGAGAAGTCGAAACCGCCGGCCTCGGTCCAGGTGATCAACGGATGCGGGTAGTCCATCACCGACGTGCGGCCCTGCGAGCTGTCGTAGTAGTTGTGCCCGAAGCCGATGGTGTGACCGACCTCGTGCGCCGACAGCTGGCTGACCCGGGCCAAGGCCCAGTCGGCAAGCTCGGGCGGCGTCTCATCGCCATTGACGTACGGCGCCAGCAGGCCCTCGGCGATCATGTAATCCTGCCTGACGCGCAGCGAGCCGAGCGTCACCTGGCCTTTCATGATCTCGCCGGTGCGCGGGTCGGTCACCCCACCGCCGCTGCTCCAGCCGCGTGTCGAGCGGTGCACCCAGTTGATGACGTTGTAGCGGATGTCGTGGCTCGAGACGTCGGGCGGTCGCAACTCGACCTGGAAGGCGTCGCGATAACCGGCCGCCTCGAACGCCTGGTTCCACCAGTGGGCGCCGGTCAAAAGTGCGGTGCGGATCGGCTCGGGAGCCCCGGGGTCGAGGTAGTAGATGATCGGCTCGACCGGGTCCGACACCGCGGCGCTCGGATCGACCTTCTCGAGGCGATGCCGACGGATGGAGCGCTTGGTCAGCGACGTTCCCAGCGGCACCGAGTAATCCTGATAGCTTATCGAACCGAAGCTCGAGCGCGGGTCGTACTCGCGCGGCTCGTAGTCATCGTCGGGGAGCTGCACGAAGGCGTGATGCACGCGCAGGGTCGGTGCCGCCGCCGACGAGGCCACCGATCCAACGCCTTCGAAAGCGTCGCCGCGACCACCGCGACCGCCGCCGCCACCGCGGCCGCCGCCACCGGCACCGCTGACAAACGTGAGCGTGACCTCCATCTCGGTGTTTTCGGGGAAGTTCATCGTCATCGGCATGTACACGGCGCTGCGACTGCCCTCGAGGCGATAGTCGCCGAGCCTGTTGGCGATGCCGTTGTGATCGGTGAGCAAGTACGGTGTCATGTCGACGAGCACGCGGTCGCCGGTCTGCGCCGCGGCTGTCCAACCCCAGTGGATCGCCGGGGCGAAGGCGTCGGTGACGGCGCGGACCTCTTCCGGGTTGTCGGAGCTCGAGCGGAAGCGATAGTTGGGCTGCACCATGAAGATCTTGGGTCCGATCCGCTCGAAATAGACGATCCGACTGCCCTGCCCGGCGCCCCGGTCGAGGCCGATGTCGTTGGACCCCAGGCCGGCGGCAAGGCCGCTCAGATTGAGGATCTCCTCGTTCCAGCGGTTGATCTCCATGAACAGCTCGCCGGCCTCGGCGTCCCAGTATATGGGCATGAAGCCGTCGATCGGCTCCATTCCGGCAGTGTGCTCCTCGATCGTCGGCGGCGTCTCGCTCTGCAGGCCGCCGTCATCACCGCGGCCTCCGCGTTGGGCGCGAACGGCTGCGCGGTACTCGGCTTCCCAGCCGGTGGCCGCGGCGCTTGCGGACATCCAGCCTTCAGCGGCGAGATTGGTGGCGGTGGCCGAGCTGCTCAGAACCATCGGTGGAATCACCAGAGCCGCGGCGAGTGCGAGGGTCAGAAACCGTGCAATCCGGTTGGTGTGAAGGGATCGGTGGTACGCCATGTGGGCCAGCCTCCTATTGCGCTTCCTGTGGATGAACGCTTGGCGTGGGGATTCGGGGGCCCAGTCTGACAAGTGTTAGCCCGTTCGCCAACCGGAGGCGTCGCGTTGATGGCCCTCTACCGGCTGGTTGATCGGATAAGCTCCGCCGAATGAGCGAGAAGTGGCGCAATCTTTGGCTCCTGACCATCTCCGTGCTGCTGGCCAAGGGCCTCTGGTTCTCCGCCCCAGCGGTGGTGCCGCAGCTGACGTTGGAATGGAATCTGACCGGGAACCAGCAATCCTGGCTGACGATGACGGTGCAAGCCGGCTTCGTCATCGGCGCGCTGATCAGCGCCACGGTCAACCTCGCCGACCGCGTCCAGCCCCAGTACCTGCTCGCCGCCAGCGCCCTGGTCGGTGCCCTGTTCAACGCCGCGATCGCGCTGTTCGCCGACTCACCCGACGTCGTGATGGTGTTGCGGGTGCTGACCGGCGTCTGCCTGGCGGGCGTCTATCCACCGGCGATGAAGCTGGTGGCGACGTGGTGCAAAGAGGACCGCGGCCTCGGCATCGGCCTCCTGGTCGGAGCCCTGACGATCGGCTCGGCATCTCCCCACCTGATCAACGCCCTGCCCTTCTTTGGTGGCGAAGCCGGGATGCCCCCCTGGCGCAGCGTGCTGATGGTCGCCTCGGTATCGGCGGTCGTCGGCGCCGCCATCGCCGGCGCCTTCGTGCGGCCGGGGACGGTGCTGCCCACGACCAGCCGGTTCAGCTGGCGCTACGCAGCCCGAGCCCTGGGCCAGAAACCGTCGCGGCTGGCCAACTTCGGCTACCTCGGGCACATGTGGGAGCTGTATGCGATGTGGGTGTGGGTGCCGACGCTGCTGATCGTCAGTTACGATGCCGCCGGATTGAGCTTGCAATCAGCGCAACT
>JADFNY010000014.1 GCA_022563115.1 Acidobacteriota bacterium
TGTCCCAGTTCTCGCGCTCCCTGAGGTCACTGAGGATGTCTCCCTAGAACGTCGTCCATGAATGTTCCAATATAGGAAAAGGGAACATTAGATAAACGTTGGTTTATCTACACTATCGAGTTCTAGGCCTTGAATCAAATGCTCCGTTTATGTAACATCTCTCTATCGTCCAAAGAGAGGGTTCAAGTGCCAGCCGACCCAATCAGGGATCGCGAGAAAATCGCAGAAATCAAAGCGAATCTCGGTGAGATGGGCCCGAACGGTCGCAGAAAGCGGCTTCGCGACTACGCTTTGTTCTGCTGCGGCATCAACTGGGCGCTTCGCGTCTCCGACCTCAGCAAACTGACCATCGGCGACGTAATGAACGGCCACGGTCTGAGAGAGTTCTTCCAGGTCCGGCAAACAAAGACCCGCAAAACCGTCCGTGTCCCGATCACGAACAATTGCCGTGACGCCCTAATCCTCTACTTGAATGAGCGTCCGAGCCTCGGGGGACACCCGGCAACCGACGACGCCGAAGCTCCACTGTTTCCATCCAGGAAACACACACACGACGGGCTACTCCGCCCCATGACTCGCCAGCAGGTAGGGCGGATCGTCAAGGAAGCTTGCGATGAGGTCGGTCTCGAAGGGAGCTTTTCGACGCACACCCTTCGCAAGACTTGGGGATACCAGGCGTTTCAGAAGGGTATTAGGCTGACGGACATTCAGCGGAAGCTCGGGCATCGCCATCAGGCGGTCACCCACGACTACATCGGGTTGACCGACGACGACATTCAGAGGGTGTCCGAAGAAGTGGATCTGTAGTCGTCCGACGGGTTTCGCCACCGGCGGGCCAACGCGATCACACTGGACTACCTCGGCCTCACGGACGACGATGTGAGGGAGTGGTCGGACCGCGTTGATCTTTGAAGTAGAGAGGCTTGATGCGAGCGAAGGTGAAAAACCATACCCGGGAGGCTACGCCGGGGCGAAGATTTCGATGTCCTGACTGCGACCAGACGTTCTCGGAATGGGGAGAACTTCACACACACATCGATGCCGAGCACGAACTCGCGGCCACCCCGGAGGACGAGATCCGAGCCGGGCTTGACGCACACAACCGGATGATGCGGTCGCAGACTCCTGCTGGTCTTTCGGGCTTGCGCACTCCACGACAAGTAGAGGTTGCGGGAATGCATCTCGAGCGTTCCGCATCGTACCGGCTGCTTGCTGACGTGTTTGGCGTCTCGCACACGACTATCTACCGCGAGGTCCGGGCGGTACGGGCGCTGGGCCGCGTCGCAATGCTCCGCAGCAAGGTCGTTCGGATGCGGCTAGCAAATACTCGCCCTTACGAAGTAGACCAATATTGGGGTGAAGGAGTCCATCGAATCAAGAAGCGACGCGATTGGTACGACCCACTTGCGGGCGAGTTGAACTGCGGCCTCGAGGACGTGGCTTCTTTTCGTGATCTTCCGACTGAGAAGCAGTTTCGCGATCTGACGGGATCGTCCTGTGGTTTCTTCCGCGTCCAAAAGCTGACCAGACCAAGCTCCGTTCGGCAGGCCTCCAAGCACGCCGTCCAGTGCAAAGTTTGCCAACATCCGGAGCAGGAGCGGATCGAGCGCGAGTGGGTCGCGGAGCATCTCACGACCATGATGGCAGCCGACGCGGTCGGGTGTTCATCACGGGCGTGGAATCGCCACGCGAAGTACGTCGGGTTACGAGCGAGACGCGACAAGCCGCAGTAACTCAGAGCGGGCCGCGAAATCTTGGCCGTCTCGATTCGACCTGAAATCTCGCCAAACCCAATCGTGGCAACGGATTGGTCGCTCTGTGTTGGTCTGTGCCAGTAGCCTCCGCAGCCGAGCAGTGGTGGTAGAAGTGTCTTCGGGTACGTTGAACAGACCCGCCAACTACCGGAGGCCAAAATGCGATTTGAACCCGTCCGCAAAGCGCGGATCGACCGGGGGCTCCCTGCCGCCGCGGTGGCACAAACGGCTGATCGTTCACTGGGATGGGTGTACGCGGTCGAACGCGGCCTGATCACTCCTGGGCGGAGGGAAGCAGATGCCGTCGCCACGCTGCTGGATACAGAAGCCGACGCTCTGTTCTCGAAGGTGCGAGAGGACGAAGCTGCAACCTAGACGCCAGACAGCGGGAGAGAAAGCAGAAGCCGATCGAGTCGGCCATCCAGCGCAACAAGTGCAAAGGGGGAAGCTAAGTGAGCGAGCGTCAACTGCTGTGCCTCGCGAGAATCGATCTGGCTGAGTTCACCGAACCAGACCTGGAAGACACGGAGTTCGGGGATGAGTCGCTCTTCTCGTACGCCGTACTTGCGGGCTCGGAGGGATGGGCCGGGCTCCTCAAGGCTGCCGAGGCTCAGGAAGGCGATGATCGAACGATTAACGGCTACATCGTCAAGGCTTGGTCACACGACCCAGTCACCGGCTTCTCCATCGGTTGCGAGGAATGGCTGGATCTGTGCCAGGAACAGGTGGCGCGCATGTTTGAGCACCTTGAAGGATATGCCCGGCGTGCTAGCGCCTGAGCTGAGGAGCCGAGGAGGGGAGACGGTGAGGGGAGGGGAGGATTGAGTTCTTTGGGAACCGCCCCTCCCGCGGCTAGCCATGACGCCGCCGAACTGCTTCTGGGGGCAGCGGCCTGTGGACCGAAGTTCGCGGCCAAGGTCGCAGATCTGGAGCCGGAGCTCTTTGAAGGCATTGAGCACCGGCAGATACACCTGGCAATGAGAGCCCTGATCGAGCAAGGCCAGGAGCCGACTTATGTGGCGATCGGTGCTTGGCTGCAGCGCCGTGGGCAATGGAAGGCCGCCGCCTTCCTGGACCTTGCCCACAACGACGTGTTCGTTTCCTACCTCGATGACATCAGTCCGGAGGGAATGCCGCGACTCGCGAACGCTCCGACGCTGATGGAATGGCTGGAGGACGGCATTTTCGACCGGATGGTCGAACGCCTGAGGTGCCTCGAAGGAGCCGTTTGGTTTTGAGCGTTAATCTCGGTGTGCTCGAGGGTGCGATCCCGGAGGACGGGTTGTTCCGGCGGTACATCGAGTGGGCAGAGCCCGTCACGGACGCCCCTATCGAGTTTCATGTTGCCTCTAGCTTGGCGCTGGCTGGTACTGTCGCGGGCCGAAAAATCTGGCTGGACAGGGGGCACGGCAGGCTCTATCCGAACGTCTGGGTGCTGATCCTCGCGCCGTCGTCCTTCTATCGAAAGAGCACAGCGATCTCGCAGGCTGAGCACCTGCTGTGGGACTACCGCGACGGTGTGTATCTCCTGCCGAACGAAGCATCTCCCGAGAAGTTCCTCGACAACCTCAAGTCGCAACCGACCGGGCTTTTCCGTCACAAGGAGTTCGCTGCTCTACTGGCGCAGTTCGATCGCAGCTACATGATGGGGTTCAAGGAGCTGCTCACCGAGTTGTACGACTGCCCACGCCGCTACACGCGAACGCTGCGGCGGGAGGAGGTCGTCGTCGAGAACCCCTGCCTGAGCATTCTCGCGGCATCGACCTTCGACTGGCTGCTCGAGAAGACCAAGGCTGGCGACATACGCGGGGGATTCTTCTCCCGCTTCCTGTATTTCGCGCCAAGGCTCAAATCGAAGCGGCTGGCCTTTCCGCTTCCCGGCGACGAGGGATTGGAAAATCGTATCGCCAACGAAATCTGCCTCTTGGATGGGATGGAAGGTGAAGTCCGGTTGGCCGACGACGCTCGGGACTACTACGAGCGATGGATCTTCAACCACGAGGACGAGCTCGATGGCCACGAGCATGCTGGCATGCTCTCCGGCTTCTATACGCGGTACGCCGACTACGCCTTGAAGTTCGCCATGCTCTACGCGGCGACGGCGGATCGGTCGCTGATCGTGTCAAGAGAGCGGGTCATCCAGGCGATCGAATTGGTGGAGTTTCTCAAGGCGACTATCCGCCGGCTGGTGACCGAGGACTTCACCTTCAGTTGGTACGACAAACACCGCAAACGGGTGCTCGATCAGATACGGAGGAGCGGCGGGCGGATGGAGTACTCGCCCCTACTCAAGAATCTCCATCTGCCGGCGAATCAGGTCGGGCAGATACTCGGAACGATGTGCGACGACGGGACGCTAGTACGGGATGGCAAGTGGGTGATGTTCGCGGGAATCGCACCAGATTCGCAGGGTCGTCGCGAATCCGAAACGCACGGCAGTAAAGGCTTTGAAAGAAAAACACACTAAGTTCGCACTATTCGCTCAGTGCCTTGCTCAATGCGTTGTCGCTTTGTCAGAAGGTACCGAGAAGGCGAACCCTGCGAATCTGCGAACTTTCCGAGTTTCCCTTTGTCGAGCGCACTTGCGATTCGCACGACGGTTGCGAACCCTGGAGCGATTCGCGAACCACAGGGTTGGCCTGCAACCAGACGACGCAGACGGCACGCTGTGCTTCTCGTGTAGATGGCCTGGCACGCCTCAGAGGATCCAATGAGTCGCACCGTTGTGTCGCGACCCAAGACGACCGATGCAGCCTAACTCCGCAGATCGGTTGTTGACACGCGACGAAGTCGCGGAGATTCTGCGGGTGCATCCCGACACCGTCTACGCGCTCGTGCGCGAGCGAAAAATCCCAGCCGTGAAGATCGGCGGCCAATGGCGCTTCTCTGAAGTCTTACTTTGGGAGTGGATCTATGAAACGACCGTTCAACCCGGAGCCGAAGCAAACGACGTACAAAGGGAGCCAGGTCTACGAGGTCGACTGTCGCCAGTGGCCGGGTCAGATGAAAACCCTCGACTATCCCCTACGTCGGCGCTTTCGCACGAAGGGGGAAGCGCAAGCGTGGTGCCGTCAGTTGGTCGTGGACAACACAGTAGGCAGGAAAACGGACCCAGGCCCGGTGCTGGTCCGGTCCCTTTACGGGCTCTACCTGAAATCGATTGAACCGGAATGCTCAAAAAAGACGACCAACCTATACAAGACGGCGCGGCGCAGGTTCGAGGCGTTCCTCGCCAAGCACCGAATCGAGGACGTGCGCGACGTCACCCCGGCGCTCGTCGATCTGTACCGCGTCGAGCTGCACGGCGAGAAGCTCGCGCCCAACTCGATCCTTGCTTACTTGTCATGCGTCAAGTGGATGTTTGCCTGGGCGAACCGTATCGGATACATCGACGGGAATCCGGTCGACGAAGTCAAGATGCCGAAGCCCGACAGCAAGCGGCGAGCGTTCACGGTCGAGGAGCAACGGACGTTGTTGACCAAGACGACGCCGGACCTAGTGCCCCTCTGGAAACTCCTATTCCTAACGGGACTCAGGCGCATCGAAGTCACGCGGCTGACGCCGGCCAGCGTCGTACTCGACACCCCGGCGCCGTTTCTGCACGTGAATGGGAAGGGGAACAAACACCGAGTGGTGCCGCTGATGGGTGAGGCCATCCGCGCCGTGCGTCACTTCCTCGAGGACGCGAACGAGGATGGTCCGCTCGTGCCCTACAGCTACGCGGTGCTGTATTCCACCTGGGTGCGAGAGCGCGAACGGCTCAGGCTATCCGAGCAGCTCGATCTGCACTCATTCCGCCATACATGCCTGTCATGGCTCGCCAATCGCGGGGAGGTCCCCCTGACGGAGGTTGCGGCTTTGGCGGGGCATTCATCGGTCGCCGTCACGCAGGTGTACGTGAAGAGAGACGAGGAAACGCTCAGAAAGGGAATGGCCCGCATGGAGACCGAATTGGTATCTGGGTGGTATCAGCTAGAGGAAGAGCGCGAACAAATCCAAATAGGATAAGGGTTTCAGCGGAATCGGATATTATGTACGACATAGCAAAGGAGATGTTTCGAAGAGAATCGACAATCGCCTCAAACCCCGATAGGTCGAGGGTTCGACCCGAGACACCAGCATCGTGGTCCGCGCTGTAAGCGTCCAGCCACGGACGTGCGTGGCGCGTTCGGCTCGTCAGGTCGACGGCGCCAGCGGCACCGTGTAGCAAAGAGCCTCGCCCTCCAGAGCGACGACCCCGTCGTCGCGGGTGACCGTCGTGCGCAGTTTGGTGATCGGTTTGTCCTCACGGACCTCCAGCACCTCGACCGCGCCGGTGATCGTGTCCCCGGGACGGACCGGGGCGCGAAAGTTCCAGTCGACGTGCAGGAACACGGTACCGGCCCCCGGCAGATCCTCGGCCACGACCGCGTTGAGTATCGCGCTCGTCACCCCTCCGTGAACAATGATCTCGCCGAAAACGCTCTCGCGCGCCGCGGCCTCGTCGTAGTGGAGGGGGTTGTTGTCGCCGCTGATCTCGGTGAACTTGACGATGTCGTCGGCGGAGACTTCCCGTGCGCGTTCAGCGCGAGCGCCGACGAGCGGTGGGCCGTTCGGCCAGGCCGGCTTGTTTGTATCTGAGCTCATGTTCGACTCCCGGTCACGAACAGCGAAAAAAGGCTGCTTTCAGGCGATCCTACTCGACTGACTCGACGTCACTCGTTGGCGGCCGTCGCGTG
Organism: Acidobacteriota bacterium; assembly: GCA_022563115.1. Lineage (GTDB taxonomy): Bacteria > Acidobacteriota > UBA890 > UBA890 > UBA890 > UBA890. The sequence continues at coordinate 6,473 of JADFNY010000014.1, forward strand.
GCCTCTGCGGCGGCCATCGCGTCGCCGCCCACCTGTCATTCGTCCTCAGGTAGGGCGAAGGCGACCAGGCTGCTGCCGGAGGGGGCGCCGTTCTTGCCGCCGCCGCAGGCGATGACGATGTACTGGCGGCCGTTGAGCCGGTAGATCGATGGCGTGGCGTTGCCCGCCGCCGGCAACATCGTTTCCCAGAGCAGCTCGCCGGTCAGCGCGTCGTAGGCCCGAAATTTCTTGTCGAAATTCGTCGCGCCGATGAACAACAGGCCGCTGGCGGTGACCACCGGACCGCCGTAGTTGTCGCTGCCGGTGCTCGTCAGTCCCTGCTCCGCCAGCTCGGGAAACTCGCCGAAAGGAATCTGCCAGCGGATCTCGCCGCTGTTGAGGTCGATGGCGTTCAGCGTGCCCCACGGCGGTGAAATAGCGGGGTAGCCGTCCGGATCGAGGAAGATCGTGTAGCCCGTGTTGCGATACGGCAGCCACCCCGGGGCGCTGGTGACGGCCGGATCCGCACCGCGGTCGATCCCGGTGATCAAAAACTCGACGATGTCGTTGGTGTTGCGGCGACCCATGTCGGGGAAGCCGGGCATGGTGCCGGTGCCTTGGCGAATCAGCGCGGCGAGCTCGTCGCGCGCGAAGCGCTCGCCGAGGTTGTGCAACGACGGCACCGCCGGTGAGCCTCTCCGGTCCTCGCCATGGCAGCTGGCGCAGTTCGCGTTGTAGAGCGAGGTGTCGTTGTTGGGGATGAGCTGCACGATCCAGGGCATCTCGTTGGAGTTGACGAACAACAGCCCGCTGTCCGGATCGAAAGCCGCCCCGCCCCACTCGGCGCCGCCGTCGAAGCCGGGGAAGACGATGGTGCCCGCAAGGCTCGGCGGCTCGTACATTCCGGACTCGAGGGCCCGGAATTGCTCGAGCACGGCGGCATGAGCCTCCGGCGTGCGCCGGGTGAGCATGTCCTCGGTGAGGCCCTGGCGCGCGAAGGGCGGCGGCAGAACCGGCTGCGGCTGGGTGGGCGCCAGCAGCTCGCCGTCGATTGCCGAAGCCGGGACGGGTCGCTCCTCGATCGGAAACAGCGGTTCGCCGGTGCGCCGGTCGAAGACGTAGACATAGCCGGTCTTGGTGATCTGCGCGACCGCGTCGATACGGCGACCCTCGCGCGTCACGGTGACCAGGCTGGGTGCCGCGGGGAAGTCCCAGTCCCAGACATCGTGGCGGACGGCCTGGAAATGCCACACCCGATCGCCCGTGCGTGCATCGAGCGCCAGCACGCTGTTGGCAAAAAGGTTGTCGCCGTGACGGTTGGCGCCGTAGAAATCGAACGATGCTGATCCGGTCGCCGCAAACACCAGCCCGGTCGAGAGGTCAACGGTCATGCCGGCCCAGGCGTTGGCGCCGCCGGAGATCTCGTGGGCGCCGGGTGGCCAGGTGTCGTAGCCGAACTCGCCCGGCGCCGGGATGGTGCGAAACATCCACCGTTGCTCCCCCGTACGCACGTCGAAGGCGCGAATGTGCCCCGGCGCGCCGGGCAGCGTTTCCGGAACGCTGCTCCCCATGATGAGAAGGTCCTCGAAGACCACGCCCGGGGTGCTGGCGCTGACGCTCAGCGTCTCGGCGGGCCGGCCGAGGCCCTCCCGGAGGTCGATTCGCCCCTCCTGTCCGAACGAGGCAATGGGCTGGCCCGTTTGCCTGTCGAGCGCCCAAAGATAGCTGCGGGCGGCGACGAACACCCGATCGTCGTGAACCGTGACGCCACGATGCCGCGCCCTTGCCCGCGGCGCGCCGCTCGCGGCGATCGGGTCGAAGGTCCACAGCAACGTCCCCGTCTCCGCATTCAGTGCGACGACCTTCAGCGTCGGCGTCGTCGCGAACAGCACCCCATCGACGACGATGGGGTTGCTCTGCATCTCGGAGCCTTCGAAGGCATCCTGCGAGTCGTACGTCCAGGCCACCTCGAGCTGCCCGACGTTGTCCCGCGTGATCTCGGAAAGCGGCGAGTATCGGATGTTGTCGACGCCACCGTTTACCGGCCAGTCGACGTCGGGTAGCGGACCACAGGCCGCGACCAGGAGGCACAGGGTGACGGGAATCGAAGCACGGATCCGCATGGCGCGGAATTGTACCCTAAGGTGCGAGCATCCGGCTCGTCAACGAGTGTCTCCGAACGCGCGCCGCTGAAGGCAACGTTGTCGTACGGTCGATCGTCCAGCAGGAAAATATCGACCTTCATCATCGTCGCCAGATGAATGAGATTGAACGACGTCCGGCTGCTTCACGGCATCGCCGGCCGCCTCGGCGGAGACGAAGTACTCACTCTCGAGGGCCTCCGCAAGGGTGTCGATGTCGCCCCCGCCTAGGTCCGCAACAAGGTCGACGTCCATCGTCGCGCGCGCCATTCCGTAGGCCGAACTGGCCACGGATCCGCCGCACGCCGGTATTCTGGCCGCCTGGACGCCGGCACGGCGGGCGACCCGCATCGATCCAGTGGCGGCGCTACGCAATGGCTAGCCCCGGTAGTCGGTGGCGGACAGCTGCACGAGGATGTCGTCGGGATCGCGGAAGTAGACTTCTACGCCGCGGTTGAAGCTGGGTTCGAGGCCGCTTTCCCGCAGCCGCTCGGCGGTCTCCTCGAGCTCGAAGCCCTCGACGCCGATGCAGAAATGGTGCGGGCGCGGCGTCCCCGGGATGTCGTACAGGCCCAGGAAGCTCGTCCCGAGGCCGAGGTTGATCCCGTTCGCCTGGCGGCTGACGACCTCGATGCCGAGTAGCCGCTCGTAGAACTCCTGCGCGCGGGCGACGTCGGTGACAGCAAGGGAGACGTGGTTCAAGGAACCCGCCTGGGCAACCGTGGGAGAGGGGCCCGCTTGCGGCGGTCGGACTCCGAGGGCGAGTACAGCCAACCGCTGGACCATTTGGCGGCGGGTCAGCTTGCCGGCTTCGTAGCGATCCACGAGGTCTTCGATGGCTTGCTTCATGTTGCTCCTCCTGATTCCGCGGTTTCGTCAGAGTAATCGGCGCGATAGGTTTGGCGCATCTCGGATCGCCGCAATGGAGGAGAAACGCGGGTGAGAACGAAAACCGCTGCAGCCTGTGTCGTCGTCACGATCGCGGTCACCATGTCGAGTTTCGCGACCGGCGGACGGCAGGCACCGCAGAGCTGGACCCAATTCCGAGGTCCGGGCTCGATGGGCGTCGCCGAGGACCCGAGGCTACCGGATCGCTGGAGCACGACCGAAAACGTCGCGTGGGTAGCGGACATTCCGGGGCGCGGCTGGAGCTCGCCGATCGTCGTCGGCAACGTCGTGGTTGTCACCTCGGTGGTCAGCTCGGCGAAGGAAGAAGTGGCTCGCGGCGGCCTCTACTTAGGCGGTGAGCGGCCGCCGCCGACCGACCCGCACCGCTGGGTCGTCGTTGCCGTCGATTGGGCAACCGGTGCGATCCGCTGGGAGGCCGAGGTCCACAGCGGCGTACCCCCCTCTGGACGCCATCTCAAGAACAGCTTCGCGTCGGCGACACCGGTTTCCGACGGCGAGAGGATCTACGCCTACTTCGGCAACGTCGGCATCTTCGCCCTGGATCTCGAAGGGGCCTTGCTCTGGTCGAAGCGCTTCGAGCCGGCCGGCACTCGCTACGGCTGGGGCACCGCGGCGTCGCCCGTGCTGCACGACGGTAGGCTCTACATCGTCAGTGACAACGACGAGCAGTCGTTCATCGTCGCGCTCGACGCGGTGACCGGAGACGAGATCTGGCGCGTCGATCGTAGCGAGGGCTCCAACTGGGCGACCCCGTTCATCTGGGAAAACGAGCTCCGCACCGAGATCGTCACGGCGGGAACCGACAAGGTGCGCTCCTACGACCTCGACGGCAACCTCTTGTGGGAGCTCACCGGCATGTCCTCGATCACGATCCCGACGCCGTTTTCCAAGTTCGGGCTCCTCTACTTGGCCTCGGGGTACATCGGCGACCAGTTTCGGCCGGTCTATGCTGTGCGACCCGGGGCAACCGGGGACATCACCCTGGCCGAGGGCGAGACGAGCAACGAGGACATCGCCTGGTTTCTTCGCCAGGGAGGACCCTACAACCCATCGCCGATCGTCTACGGCGACCGCTACTACACCCTCTACGACCGCGGCTTCTTTACCGCCCACGACGCCAGGACCGGCGAGCTCGTCTACGACCGCCAGCGCATCACCCGCGGAGGCACGGGCTTCACGGCCTCACCCTGGGCTTATAACGGCATGATCTTCGCGCTCTCCGAGGACGGTGATACGTTCGTCATCAAGGCCGGCCCCGAGTTCGAGATTCTCGCCACCAACCCGCTCGACGAGTTCACCATGGCGACGCCGGCGATCGCCCGCGGCAGTCTGGTGATCCGCACACTTTCGAAGCTCTATCGTATCGCCGATCCCGGTTCCCCTTGAGCCCCGAAAAAGAATGACCCGCGGAGACGCTCTCGAGTTCGTTCGAGAGCACGGCGCGGTGCTGGAATCGGCAAGGGGTCCATGCCCGATCTTTGTCGAGGCGGTCGCCGGCGAGACCGTCGCCGGTAATTGATGGTCTCATCCGCGAAGCCACGAGATCTTCGCCCTTACCCGCGCCATTCGGGAATCGGACGACGTGCTCGTTTGCCGGCTGGTGGGCGGCAAGATTACCTACGTTCACCGGCGCCTCTGGCCCGCCCTGATTCGCGCCGCCGAGCGCTTTGCCCCCGGTCGGCTCGCCTGGGTGAAGGAAGTACACACTCCGTCCGGCCACCACGAAGCCAACGAGATCCCGTTCCCCGATTGGGTGCCCGCCGGCGCAGCCGATGAGGCGTCAGATCTCTCTGAAGATGAGGCACTCGAAATCCTCGGCGAGCACGGGATCCGTTCACGGCGCTCTACACGGTAAGCTGATGGCTCTCTGCATCTACAATCCAGCCTGCCCACCGTAGGCAGGAAGTTGGCAAAGTGATCGGCGAATCCCTCGGTCCCTACAAGATCCTCGAGCCGCTCGGCGCCGGCGGCATGGGCGAGGTGTACCTTGCCGAGGACACGAGGCTGGACCGCAAGGTGGCGATCAAGGTCCTTCCCGAGGAATTTGCCGGGGATCCGCAACGCGTCGCCCGCTTCGAGCGCGAGGCGCGCGCCGCCGCCGCCTTGAACCACCCGCACATCGCGACGATCCACGACGTCGGGCACGAGGGCGACACCCACTTCATCGTCCAGGAGTACCTCGTTGGCGAACCCTTGGCGCGGCGTCTGGACCGGGGGGTGCCGCCGGCGACGGAAACGCTGCGGCTGGCCATGGAGATCGCGGAGGCCCTGGCCGCCGCCCACGAGGCGGGGGTTGTGCACCGCGACCTCAAGCCCGGCAACGTCTTCATTACCGAGGAAGGCGACGCCAAGATTCTCGACTTCGGCCTGGCGCGCTTGGAATCAGACGAGCTCACAGCTGATTGCGACACGGTTGCCGACGAACCGGTGACACGGCCGGGAATGTTGCTCGGGACGCTCGAATACATGTCCCCGGAGCAGACACGAAGCGAGCCGGCCGACACTCGTAGCGACATCTTCGCGTTCGGTTGTTTGTTGTACGAGATGGTTACGGGTGAGTGCGCCTTCGCTCGGCCCAGCGCCGCCGATACCATCGCGGCGATCCTCAAGGAGGAGCCACCCCGTCTTGAAGCGGCCTTCCCCGCTTTCGCCGGGGGCGAGCTCCGAAGCATTGTTCGGCACTGCCTGGAAAAACGTCCTGAGAATCGCTTTCAATCGGCGCGCGACCTGACCTTCGCGCTCTCCCTGGTCGGTTGCGGCACGCCGCCGGCTGCCGAGACGGTACAAAGCAACTCGACCCCTTCCGGTGAGGGCCGCGCAACAGGCCAGGCGCGCTCCGTAGGCGTCGCTCCTTTCGTCGCATTGGGTTCCGATCGGGAAACCGAGCAGTTCGCGGCGGGCCTGGCCGAGGAAATCGTCAGCGCGCTCTCGACGATCCGCGGCCTGCACGTCGCGGCGGGGCCCTCGAGCTCGGCTGCGAGCGGCGAGCAGGATGTTCGAGAGGTCGGCCGTGAGCTCGGTGTCGACACCATCCTGCGCGGCAGCGTCCGACGGGCGCGTGATCGGGTTCGAGTGAGCGTCCAGCTGGTGAACGTCGGTGACGGCTACCATCGCTGGACGCAGAGCTTCGAGCACCAATTCGACGACGTCTTCGCGATCCAGGAGGAGATCGCTTCTGCCATCGCCGCCAAGATCGAGCGACGGGACGTGAGGGTCGTCGCCTCGGGGACCCTGAAGGGGATCGCCTACCGACCCCGGGACGGAGAAGGTATGCGCGAAACGGATCGATGTCGAGTGCGGATCGGCCGCGGGCTCGAGCGGGAGAACCGGCCCGGCGGGAGGCGGGAGGTCACGCTCTTGTCAGAGGAGGCGTGGAGAGATACGTGCGCGGAGCTCGGCGTCGAGATGCCCTGGCACACGCGTCGCGCGAATCTCCTCATCCAAGGGTTCGATCTCGCAGAGGCGATTTCCCATACTCTCCGGATCGGTGAGGTCGAGATCCGCATCCACGGCGAGACCAACCCCTGCGACTTCATGGACGAGCAGCACTTCGGCCTCCGTGAAGCACTGATCTCCAACTGCCGCGGCGGCGTCTACGGACAGGTTCTCGTCGAAGGAACCATCCACGCCGGCGACCCGGTAACCGTCCTGGAAGAGTGAAGGGCGGCCTACCGACCGCGCCATCGCGCCCGCTCGCTTCGCAACCCGTTGAGATATCCGGCTAGCGCCCCGGGATCGGACCCTCCGTCAACAAGGCGATCCGGTACAGGCCCGTGCGAGCCGTCATGTAGAGCGTTCGGCCGTCGTCGCCCCAGGCGACGTTCGCCGGGGTCTCATCGACCTGGATCGTCCCGAGGTGATTACCGTCCGGATCGATGACCCAGACTCCGCCCGGGCCGGTGGCGAAGAGGTTGCCGGCGTTGTCCACCTTCAAGCCGTCCGGAACACCTCGCCCTCGCACCGCACCCGTATCGAGGAAAACGCGGCCGTTGGCAATGGTCCCGTCGTCGAGCACGTCGTAGGCCATCCACACCCTCTGCCGGGCGTCGGAATTGGCCACGTAGAGGGTCCGCTCGTCGGGCGAGAACGCGATGCCGTTGGGAAAGCTCTGTTCCGAGCTGAGCAATTCGAGCTCCCCGTCGGGGCGAAGCCGGAAGATGCCGTTGAAATCGAGCTCCTTCGCCGGGTCGTTGTTCCCGCCGGCGAGCCCGTACGGTGGATCGGTGAAATACAGCGAGCCATCCGACCGGTAGACGCCGTCGTTGGGGCTGTTGAGCCTGCTGCCGCGGTAGTTGTCGACGAGCACCGTCTGGGTTCCATCGTCCTCGATCCGAGAGACGCGGCGGTTGGCGTGCTCGAAGAGGACCAATCGCCCCTGCGGATCGATGGTCAGACCGTTCGACCCGACCAGGGCCGCCTCGCTCTCGCCCTCGAACACAGGCTGCATGAACGTGCTCAGGCCGCCCCTCCTATCCCAGCGGTGAATAGCGTTGCCGATGAGATCGCTGAACAGCAGGTGCGGCTCACTGCCCCCTACCCACACGGGCCCCTCGGTAAAGCCGAAGTCCCCGTGCAGCTTTTGGATGAAGTAATTGTCCGGGACCAGCTCATCGATGGCGGCGTCGAGCCTGAGGATGGAACCGGCGCCGCCCGGCTTCCACAGCGAGGGAGCCGGCGGCCGGCGCGGCGATCCCGCGTTCTTCCAGGCCTCGTAGCGCATGCGCAGCGTCTTGACCGGATTAGCGTTCTCGGTCGGCTCGATGTTCTCGTTGGTGACGCTGATGTAGGCGTAGTAGTCGCCGTCGTTGTGCGACTCGCCGCGGGCGTCATCCGCGTTGGCGATGGCGATGTAGGCGACGTGCGAAGTCTTGCCGTCGCACGCGGCCTCCACCTTGGGCTCGCTCTCGCAGGTACAGCGACTGTCGCCGCCGGCGTCGTCGGCGGCTTCCATGGCAGCCATGACCCGATCGGCCAACGTGCCGTTGGCCTTGGAGAAGGCCAACGCGGCGTCGTACATGACGCGCTCGCTGAACAAGATGTTGCCCTGGACCTGATAGAAGATGTCCTGGCCGACGCGGCCCGAGACGTGCAGCGCGGCGAAGCGGTTGTTCTCGCCGCTGAAGCCGACGCTACGACCCTGCATGTCGATGATGCCGAACTGGCGGCTCTGGAACCTCGGGTCCGAGCTCAGCATCTGGAGGATCTCCTCCGGATCGGTACCCTTGAGCAGCTCCTCGTACACCAGCATCTGGTTGGCGCGCGTGTCGTCGACGCCCGCCTGGCAGGCGGCGATGCCGATCCCCGGCACGATGACCGCCTGAATCTCCATCAGATCGCGCGCCGGCCGGCGCGGAAAGCCCCCCTGACGCACGCACGTCGCCGAGGCGATGATCACCTGCCCGGTGCTGCGGTCGAGGGCGATGATCGACCAGGTGGCGAGGGCGGTGGATTGGAACACGAACACGAATGCAAAGGCCAACAGAACGCGTTTCAACAGCGGACGTTTCATCGGGTCACCTCCGTTCGCATGGATACGATGCGCCCCGAATCTTGTCGGCTGGCGGCGCGACGCACAAGGGTCCGCCACTTGTCGCAACTCGCCCCAGAGGCTACAAGCCCGGATATCTCAACACCCTTCCGAGAGTTTTTCTTGAAACTCCGGACGATTATCTTCGTATTTGGATATAGTTGATCGCGAAGGGAACCAAGACCATGACAAAGAAAAGCGGAGAGCAACAGAAGGCTGCGCGAGGAGATGCGGGCGCGTCGGCGACCCCCGAATCGCTTCTTCCCCTGCGGCCCACCGTTTTCGCCATGCTTCTGGTGCTCAACGGCGGCGACATGCACGGTTACGGCATCATGAAGCGGCTCAACGAGACCGGCGGTGCCGGCGGCCTCCTCGGCCCCGGGACCCTCTACCGGACGCTCAAAGAGATGCGCGGCTTGGGGCTGGTCGAATACACCCAGCCTCCCGACCCGGCCGACAACGACGACGAACGCCGTAGCTACTACACGCTGACGTCCTTCGGCCGCGACGTGGTAGTGGCCGAGGCCAACCGAATCGCCCGCCTCATGAGGGACGGGCAGCTCGCCGAGATCCTTGGAGACCCCGAATGAGCGGTGCGAGACGACCGGCGAGCAGCAAGAAGCAGGAGGCGAGCAGGCGCCCAGCGCAGCGTGCCTATGATCGGCTCCTGCGCTTGGCCGGCTTCCGCGGGCAGATGCGGCAGGAAATGAACGACGTGTTCCGTGATGCGCACCGGGATGCCGGCGCGGCTGGGCGCCGCGCCGTGCTTCGTCTGTGGGTCGTGACGGCGTTCGATCTGGCACGCACCGCGGTCGCGCAGCGGCGCGGCTCGAGCGGCCGGCACGCGTCTCCGGGACGGTTGGTCGAGTCCATGATCGGGGACGTTCGCCACGGGCTAGGGTCGATCGCCAGGAACCCGGGTTTCAGCATCGTGGTCGTGCTAACGCTGGCGCTGGCGATCGGCGTCAACAGCACGATCTTCTCGCTCACCCGGCTGGTGCTTTTCCCACCGATGCCTCTCACCGACCCCGCCGCTTTGGTATTCGTCAGGGCTGCCAACCCCGAGCTGAACCGGGTACGCGCACCCGTGTCGCTGCCGGACTTCGATGACTTCCGGCGACGGTCAACCGCGTTTGTCGACCTGGCGGCCTACACGTCGACGTCGTTCACGCTCACCGGCGTGGATGAGCCGGCCCGGCTTGTGGGAACCCGTTCCACCGCCAACCTGTTCGCCGTTCTGGGCCTGCAACCGCTGATGGGCCGGAGCTTCTCGCCCGGCGACGGCGAGCCCGGCGCACCGGAGGTCGTGCTGCTGAGCCACGGCGCCTGGGAACGACACTTCGGTTCTGACCCGACGATCCTCGGACGCACGATCGCGCTGGATGGCACCCGGCACACGGTCATCGGCGTGCTTCCCTCGGAGCTTGAAATCGGTTGGTTCCGGAGCGTCGACGTATGGACTCCGCTCGCTGTCGAGCCTGCCCAGGCGGCGCGCGATCGGCGCGACATGTCCGTCGTCGGCCGATTGCAAGACGGGGTCTCGGTGGAGCAGGCACGCGAGGAGCTCGCCTCGATCTCCGCTGCACTGCAACAGCAGTTTCCCCGGACGAACGCCGGGTGGGAGGCGCACATTCTGACGTTTCGGCAGGGGATGGCGGGGACCAACGCAACGGTGGTCTTCTCGCTGATGGGCGTCTCGGTGCTGTTCGTCCTGATCATCGCCTGCGCCAACGTCGCCAACCTTTTGCTCGCCCGGGCGGCGGCGCGACAAAAAGAGCTCGCCGTACGGCAAGCGCTGGGGGCTCGTCAGAGGAGATTGGTGCGGCAGCTTCTCACCGAGAGCGCTCTGCTCGCCGCCGGCGGAAGCATCGTCGGTTTCGTCTTCGCGAAGTGGACCTTGAATGGGGTCGTCGCTCTGGGCCGCGGCAACGCGCCGATTTTCTCAGAGGCCCGGATTGACGGCGGCGTCTTCCTGTTCGCCCTCAGTTTGGGTTTGTTGACGCCGCTGGTGTTCGGCATGGCTCCGGCGTTGCGATCGACGCGTTTGAACCTGGCCGCGGCAATCAACGAGGCCAGCCGTGGGAGATCTGCGGCCTCGCGCCCCGCCCGTTTCCTGCCGAGCTCGCCTAGTGTCTTGGCAGCACTGCAGGTGGCGCTCGCCGTGGTGTTGATGGTCGTGTCAAGCTTGGCTGTTCGTACCGTGACCGCCCTGGTGACGATCGATCTCGGATTCGACGCCGCGAATGTGCTCACCCTGGAGGTCGACCTGCCGCGGGCTTCGTATCCGCAAGACGCCGACAAGACTTTGTTCTTCGACCGGGCCCTCACCGGCATCGAGGCGGTCGCAAGTATCGAGCAAGCCGCCTGGGTGAGCCATCTGCCGCTCACCGGCGGCGAGCCGATCCAATCGCTTGCGATCGAGGGAAAACCGGCAGCGTCGGAAGCCGACGTGCCATGGGTAGCGACGGTCACCGTGACACCTGGTTTCTTCGAAACGTTGCGTATACCTCTGCTGGGCGGCCGCTCGCTGACCGACGTTGACGGACCAGACGCTCGTTCCGTCGCCCTGGTGAGTGAGGCGGCGGTCCGACGTTACTGGGCCGACGGCAATCCGATCGGCGACCGTGTGAAGCTCGGCGGCACCGACTCGGAATCGGACTGGGCAGAGATCATCGGCGTCGTCGCCGACATTCGAAACCCCGACGCCGACCAGCCGCCCGAGCCCCACTTGTACCTATCGCATGCGCAGAGCCCGTCCCGCGTCATGTCCTTGGTGGCTCGCACCCGCTCCGAGGCGGCCGCGACCACGACGGCGGTGCGGCAAGCCATCTGGAACGTCGACGACAACCAGCCCATCGATGACGTGCGCACGATGGGGCAGGTGCTTTACGACGATTTCTCGGGCGACATCTCGGTCGTCGGGTTGGTCGCTTCATTCGGGCTGGTGGCGCTGTTGCTCGCGACCGCCGGCGTCTACGGCGTGATCTCCTACTCGGTAAGCCGCCGTGATCGTGAGATCGGCATTCGCATGGCGCTCGGAGCAGGTCGGCCCAGCGTCTTGGCGAT
>JADFNY010000293.1 GCA_022563115.1 Acidobacteriota bacterium
CTCCTTCAAGAACATGCCTGAGTCTCTGTTCAGCACCGGAGTCTGTGCCATCTCGAATGCCGATACGTACACCCGGTGCGCCGGCGACTCGTCAAAGGTGTCGCCCTGCGTGCCCATCATGAACGGGCCCTCCGGTACCAAGCAGCGCTTCAGCGTGAGCTTCTTCTTGACGCCGAAGTTGAGGATGTTGGAACGCAGGTTACGTTTCATGGCGTGGGTGCCGAGATGTTGATCAGCGGTGTTTCAGTGAAGAAATAGAGTACCGCGTCAAAGATGCAGCACCGTAAGTTGAGGATCGCGTTGCCGACAATCGTCGGATCCCGTTGATTGCCTCGCTCCGTCCCGGCTAGGCTGTCGCCGTTGCTCCCCCTGTCGAGACCGTCAGGGTGGTTGGCAAGACACTCCTACAAGGAGAAAGGTCAACAGACGCACTCTCCCTATGGGTAAGACGTGGAGGTGGAAGGGTTCCGCCGCATGGCCGGCATGGTGCTGCTCGAGAACAAGGACGCCGCGAAAGGCTCGTCAGGTTCGCAGGCCGTGGCCTGCTAGATCCGGAGGCGGAGGGGGTGGATTTCGGCGATAGCAGCGAAGTCTTTGTCGGCCGTCAACATCGCGAGATCGTGGCGGATGCAGAGCTGTGCGAGCAGGGCATCGATGGTTGTGACCCGGAGCCCGTGTTTGCGGCATTGATTGCGCAAGTCGGCGGCGTCCACGTGATCGCGACGATCGGGAACGAGGAAGGGCAGCGCGCCGAAGCGCTCGATGACAGCCTGGCGGTTACGGGGCTCGAAAAAACCTTGCAGCAACTCCTGCAGGACGAGCCCGGTGGTGAATACCTGGGCGCCGCCTTCGAGCGCCTCGGTCAGGTGCGCCACCTCGGCGCCGCCGGTCGGCGTGTCGCGACGCAGGGCCAGCGACCAGACGCTGGTATCGACAAACAGGTTCACCGGCGCGAGCGCTCCGCCTTGTAGTCGTAATCCGGGTCCCAATCGAGGCTGCCGAAGAGCTCGAGGAGCTCTTTTTGCTCGCGCCGGGCGATGAACTCCTCCAGCGCTTTGGTAACGGTCGCCTTCTTGGTCTTTTCGCCTAGGAAGATTCTCCTTGCAAAACAGACAAATGTCTGTTTTACTACTTTCCGTTGATTCGAGGACGAAAACCGGCAATAAGAGCACAACGAACGCCGGCCGATACGACGGACAGACCGATGGCACACACTCCTCCAGGGCAGACCCGTGAGCGCGTCTTTCGCTTCATGCGCGACCGCTTGCTCGACGGGCGGCCGCCGACCGTGCGTGAAGTTCGTGATGCGCTCGGCTTTCGTGCCGTGGAGTCAGCCCGTTCTCACTTGATGACGCTGGTCGAGGAAGGGCGGCTCGTCAAGAAGCCGGGCAAGGCGCGCGGCTACGCGCTGCCCGAGACCATGGGGCAGGGCGGGGTGACCCGTCTCGTGCCCTTGCTCGGCCGGGTGCCGGCCGGCCCCCTCGACCTGGCGGTCGAGGAGGTGGAGAGCTACCTGCCGTCGCGATCCGGCAGCAGCGACGAGCTGTTCGCCCTGCGCGTACATGGCGACAGCATGCGCGACGTCGGCATCATGGATGGCGACCTGGTGATCGTGCGTCGCCAGCCGACGGCCAGCTCGGGGTCGATCGTGGTGGCGCTGATCGGCGACGAGGCCACGGTCAAGACGCTCTATATAAGGAACGGCCGCATCGAACTGCGCCCCGAGAACCCTGATTATCAGCCCCTCGTTCCCGACCCCGCTGAGGTGCAGATCCTCGGCAAGGTCGTCGAAGTGCGGCGTCTTTTGGAAGGAAGCGTTTGATGAGCGGCGCGATGAGCTTGCCGGTACGCAAGGAGAATATGGTCGTCACAGGGGCCGACATGTTTGCTTCGGGTTCGCTACCCCAGGGAGTGACCCTCGGAGCCACGGCGCTCGCGCCACGGTCGGTTTCACCCGGCTCCGTACCACTAACGCCGCGCTGGGACCTGCAGGAAATCGCCGGCAGGTTCACCGAGCTTTCCGGGTTGGGAGGCAGCGCCTGCCTGACGCTGGCGACATCGATGGTTCTCGATGCCCAGCGCCAGGCAGAAACGGCGGCATGGATCACCAGCAACAACAGCAGTTTTTTCCCGCTCGACGTCGCCGCAGCCGGTGTCGATTTAGAAGCACTTGCTGTGGTTCGGGTACCCGACGCGCCATCTGTCGCACGCGCCGCAGACAGGTTGGCGCGCTCGGGTGCCTTTGGTCTCCTGGTGCTCGATTTGGGTGCCAACCCCCGGGTGCCGGCAGCGCTGCAAGCAAGGCTGCGCAGCCTGGCGCGTAAGCACGACACGGCGATTCTTTGCCTGACGGAAAAGAGCGGCAGCGCCTCGTCGTTGGGCTCGCTGGTGTCGCTGCGTGGCGAGGCGCGCATCCGCAGGGTGGGCGACGACCGTTTCGCTTGCGAGCTGCGGGTGCTGAAGGACAAGTGCCGGGGGCCGGGTTGGGTGCACACCGAGATCTGCTGCGGCCCGGAAGGCATGTATTAACAGGGTGCTGAAGAACTCCCGGGGGTGCCGTTACGGGGCGCATGGGGGTTGTGCGCGGGCACCCCGGGGAGTTCTTCAGCACCCTGTTAACGAATTGATCAGCGAATAGGTCTCCTCGGGCCCACGGGCTCCGACAAACGACCTCGAGAAAGATTGAAGAAAATGCCCCGTCAGCCGCAGCCCCAACGGGAGCAAACAGTATTGGCGTGCCGCGATGCGGCCTCGCTTCGACGACCACGGTCGTCGAGTGAGCGCTGCGCTCCCCCCCAGAGCTACCTCCCTGAATCGCGGCACGCCGAAAATGATTACGGGCGCCTGGCCTGTGTCCACGTGCCCGCCCTGCCGTTGCAGCTTTTGGTGCGTCGCCATCCGGAATGGATCGATCGACCGGTGGCCGTTGTCGACGAGGACAAGCCACAGGGCAAGGTCCTGTGGGTCAATGAAAGGGCCTACCGGTCGCGGGTGCTGCCCGGGACGCGGTACGCCGCCGGGTTGTCGCTGTGCCGCCGGTTGTGCGCCGGCAAGGTGCACGAGGAGGAAATCGACCAGGGGGTGCGGCGGTTGCTCGAGCTGTTGTGGCGTTTCACCCCCGAGGTCGAGCCCAGCGCCGACGAGCCCGGCGTGTTCTGGGTCAACGCGGCGGGGCTCGGGCGCATCGAGCTCTCGCTTACCGAGTGGGCGCGGCGGTTGCGGGCCGAACTCGAGCGCGATGGGTTCGCGGCGCGCATTGCGGTGGGCTTCAGCCGATTCGCCACGTACGCGACGGCGCGGGTGGCGCGCGACATCACCGTGTTCGATACCGCCGACGCCGAGCGCCGTTCGGCTATGGGTGTGCGCCTCGACCGTTTGCATATCGATTCGGGTTTGCGCGATGCGCTCCACAAGCTGGGCATTCATACGATCGAGAAGTTCCTCGAGTTACCTCCCGATGGTCTCGGCAAGCGCTTCGGGGCCGAAGCCGTCGACTTCTATAAGGAGGCATCCGGCCAAAACCGCAAGCCGCTGGCGCCGGTGCCGCCGCCGATCCCGGTGCAAACGGTGGCTGAGTTCGAGTATCCCGAAGCCGACGCCAACCGCCTTCTCTTCTATATAAAGAGATTGCTCCCGCCACTGCTCGAACAGCTTGCCTCGTGGCACCAAGGGCTCACCGAGATGGTCTTCGAGATGACGCTCGACGACGGTACCCGGATCGTGAAGAGTGTCCGACCGGCTGACGCGACGCTCGATGCCGGCATCGTTCTCGACCTGGCGCGTTTACGGCTGGGTAGTACCAACCTCACAGGGGGCGTCTTCGAGATGACGGTGACGGCGCACGGCAAGCGAATCACCGCCGGGCAACTGTCGTTGTTCTGGAACCAGCCCAAGCGCGACGCGGCGGCCGCCGACCGTGCTTTGGCGCGTGTGCGTGCCGAGTTCGGGTGCCAGGCGGTGGTTTGGGCGAAACCGCGCGACGCTCACCTTCCCGAAGCCAGCTTTACTTGGGAGCCGTTGGCTAAGACCAAGCTGCCGCGCAACCTCGAGAAAACCGGATCGTTGCGCATCGATTCGACAGCGGAAGCAAACGTTGAACCGACCCGGAGCCGTGCCGAGATCATCGGACGTTTCGTGCGGCCGCTCGTGCGTCGCGTCTTCGACAAGGCGGTGCAGCTCCCGGCGCGCGAGCGGCGTGAGCCTGATGGCTGGCTCATTCGTGGCCTCGAGCAAGGGCCGGCGGTGCGGGTACGACGACCTTACGTGGTGTCGGGCGGTTGGTGGGTACGCGAGGTGCATCGCGAGTATTACTTCGTCGAGACCCAGCGGGGCGACGTGTTGTGGATTTACTACGACCGCCACCGGCGCAGCTGGATGCTGCAGGGACAGGTCAATTGAGAGGTGTCGATGCTCGGACGCGTTGCTGCTTTCAGCGGAGGCATGGTCATTGTTCAGCGGCGTAGAAAGCGAAGTATGAGTTGGCACAGGTGTACGCGCCGCTTTGGTGCAAGAGCAATTTCTCGTTTCTCGAGGGGGCGAGTGATCCGGCGGAGCTGATCGAGCAAGCCGGTCATCTGGGATTGCGGTCGATCGCGGTGACCGATCGCGATGGTCTCTACGGCGTCGTGCAGGCCCACACCGCGGCGCGTGAAAAGGGCCTTCATCTGATCGTCGGCGCCGAAATGACGGTGGCCGATCCCGGCGTCGTGCTCTCCGGCCAGATCCGCGCCGGCAGCCAGCCGGCTGGGAGCGATCAGGAATTTTTCGAAATATGGGAACCGGGAGCCATGCTCGAGACGAATCACATTCCGGCCGGCTTCGAGACGGAAGATGCCCGCCACCGACCAGCCGCCAATCTCAGGCGAGGCAGCGCGGTTGCGAACCGGTTCCAGTCCCGTCTTCACGAGCACGCCGTTGATGATCAAGTCGGCCGTGCCCTGGCCCTTCTCCTGATCCTCGAAGTCGATCTGGTAGTCGCCGGCCCGGGTGAGCTCGACGTCGTACTCGGCGAAGTACGGTCCCTTGGTCTTCTCGTCATCGTCGCTGGCGGGGATATTCTTCTCGCCTCTCTCTA
>JADFNY010000294.1 GCA_022563115.1 Acidobacteriota bacterium
TCTGTCGGTCAGCGATCGCGAGATGAGGGACCGCATCACGTAGCATCCGGCGTTCCAGGAGGACGGCGTGTTTATCGGGCCCGACCGCTACAAGCAGGTACTGCGCAACAACGGAATGTCGTTCGAGGACTTCGAGCGCCAGGTTTCCAATGAGATCCTCTTCGAAAAATTCACCGAGTTGGTGAGCAACGGGGTCACGGTCACCGACCGCGAGATCGAGGCGGCTTACCAGCGAGCCAACGAGCAGGCGCAGTTCGACTTCTTTGTCGTTCGCTCCACCGGCCTCGAGGCCGAAGTCTCCGAGCTGCTGACCGACGAGGCGGCGCGTACGCTGTTCGATGAGAACATCTCCGACTATCGGGTTCCCGAACGCCGCCAGGTCAGCTTCGCGGTGATCGCGACCGAGGCCATCCGAGGATCGGTCGAGCTCGACGAGGCGGCGCTGCGGACCGCCTACGACGAGAGCATCGGGGAGTTCACGACTCCCGAGGAGGTGCGGGCGCGACACATCTTGTTTCGCCTGCCGCCGGACCCCGACGAGGAAACGCTCGTCGAAACACGGGCCACCGCGGAGGAAATCCTCGACCAGATTCGTGCCGGCGCTGATTTCGTGGCCCTCGCCGAAGAGAACTCCGACGACACCGCGACCGCCACGTCCGGCGGCGACCTCGGATGGTTCCGCCGCGGCCGTATGACGGCGGAGTTCGAAGAGGTCGCCTTCTCCCTCGACGTCGATGAGACGTCCGACATCGTGCAGACGCCGTTCGGCCTGCACATCATTCGTTTGGAGGGCAGCCGTTCGGAGCGGGTGCGGCCCTTCGAGGAGGTGCGCGGCCAACTCGAGCAGCGCATCACGTTTGAACGCGCCGAGGAGATCGCCGACCAGCGTGCCGAAGAGCTACGGACGGAAGTGCTCCGCCGCGCCAGCCTCGAGGATCTCGCCGACCAGTTCGGCCTGGAGATCCGCAAGAGCGCCCTGTTCTCGCAACTCGAGGGTTTCGCCGAGGTGCTGTCGCCGGAGTTCACCCGCCAGGTGTTCGCCACCGGGCGCGACCGGGTCTCGGAGCCGATTCGGTTCGGCGACGGCTACGTGATCTTCCGCGTCGACGAGATCGTAGAGTCGCACGCGCCGGAGTTCGTCGAGGTCGAGGACGCGGTGCGCAGCGATCTCATACGCCAGCTCGCCGAAGAGCGCGCCGCCGAGGTCGCGGATGAATTCGGCACCCGACTCGAGCAGGGCGAGGGATTCGATGTTCTCGCCGCTGAGATCGGCGCCCCGATCCAGTCGACGGCGCTGATCCCACGCAACGGCGTCGTTCCCGAGCTGGGTCGACAGTCGGCGCTGGTGCTTGCCGCCTTCGACCACGCCGCCGGAGAGGCTGGCGGTCCCGTGAAGGTCGACCGGGGCTACGCCCTGTTTCGCGTCACCGCCCACGTACAACCGGATTGGGGACAGTACGCGATCGAGCGCGATACGTTGCGGGACGAGATGCTCAACCAGCGGCGCAGCGGCCTGTTCGAATCGCTCGTCCGCGAGTTACGAGAACAGTACCGCGTGGTGACCTACGAGGACGTAACCTCAGCGGTTACAAGCTGAAGAGAAACGGCGGGAGCCCGCGGGACTCTACTCGAGGCTGAGCACGCCTTCGTGCTCGCGTTCCATGAGCCACTCGTCGATGCGCGCCTTCTTGAAGCGCCATTGATTGGCGACTTTCGTGGAGGGTATGGCGCCTTCGCGGGCCATCCGATAAACGGTCGACTTGTGCACGCGCAGGTACTTGGCGACCTCGTCGAGGGTCATGATGGTGGGGCGCCGTTCTTCGATGCCTGCCTGGGATGAATCCGTCATGCGCTGATCCCACAGAGTGTGTGCATCTGTTGGTTAATGATCATTAATCTCCAAAGCTACGATCCAGTGTAGCAAATCTGCCTATTGCCACAAAGCAAACACGATCGAGCAGCTTCACTGATTACTACGATGTTCTTTTGGCTGTGAAAGCACTTTCCTGCCTGGTGCACGACCCGACGGAACCCGGCAACCCTGACGCGCCAGGCTCATCACACGTTCATCATGGCCTGCTAAGATCCGACTTTCCGTCGACCGGACTGTCGGGAGATCGAAGGTGAACGCCGAGGAACTGTCGGACAACTTGGTAGACTGGCTGCGGTCGGAAGTCGAGGCGGCCGGTTGCCGCGGCGTGGTGTTCGGGCTGTCCGGCGGCGTCGACTCGTCGGTGGTCGCGGTGCTGGCCCCCCGGGCGTTCCGTAGCGAGCATCTCGCCGTCATCATGCCGATTCAGTCCGACCCCCGCGATCGAGAGGACGCTCTGCTGTTGGCGGAGAAATTCGGTCTCCAGCGCCGCGAGGTCGACTTGAACCCGGTCTTCGAAGCATTCGCCTCGACTTTGGAGGCGGGCTCGGCGCTGGGCACGCCGGATCTTCCGCTCAACAACCTGAAGCCCCGCCTCCGCATGGCGACGCTCTACTATTTCGCCAGCCGCAACCAGTATCTCGTCATTGGAACCGGAAACCGCACCGAGCTGACGCTGGGATATTTCACCAAGTACGGCGACGGTGGGGTCGATCTTCTGCCCCTCGGGCATCTCGTCAAGCACGAGGTACGGGAGCTTGCCGCCCACCTGGATGTGCCGCAATCGATCATCGACAAGCCGCCGACGGCGGGGATGTGGGAGGGACAGACGGACGAGGCGGAACTCGGATTTTCGTACGATGAGCTCGATCGCTACCTGGTCGGAGGGCAGGGGAGCGAGCAGCTCGCGTCCCGCGTCGAGGAACTTCGGCGCGCCAACGCACACAAGCTGCGAATCCCCAAGTTGCCGCCAGCCTTCACCTCCTAGCAGGCCTGCGCGCTTGGCGGCGTAACCAGAGCGATCACACTTCCACCATGGCCTGCTAACCTGCTGTGCAACGAACTTTTGACCCAGGACACTAGTTGCCGAGCCGACATGGAACCTGCCGAACGAGGTGAGCGACGGGTGGTAGATCCGAACGTCTATCTGATCGACTGTTTTCGGCTCGCCCGTAAGGTCTGGAGCGACGGCTACCGGCCGGATTTCCTGGTCGCGCTTTGGCGTGGCGGCGCGCCGCCGGGGATCGTCATCCAGGAGTTCTTTCGCTGGAAGGGACACGATCCCTACCATACGGCGATCCGAACGCAATCGCTCGAGGGTCTCCTCTACGGCAACGGCTTCGATATCAAGGGATTCGAGCACGTTCTGGACGTCGTCGAGGCCGACGATCAACTACTGCTCGTCGATGATTTTTTCGATAGCGGCCGGACCATCTACGAAGTGGTCAGCTACCTGCGCCGCAAGGCGAGGCGAAACGCGCCCGAGGTTCGGGTTGCCACCGTCTACTTCCGCCCGGGCCGACGGCGGTTCCTCGTCGGCCCCGATTACTACCTCCACGAGGTCGAGGATCCGCCTTTGCTGCCCGACCGGTTGAGCGAGCTCAGCGAGGACGAGGTTCGCTCGCTGGATCCCGAGCTGTACGAGCCGTTGTACGGCTGACGTCCCGACCAGCCGGCGGAACAACCCGTGCCAGTTCTTCGATCGTCGTGTCGCCCCGTCGCTACGCTGCGTCCGCCGACGCCAACAGGGGCAGGAGGGCTCCGGATTCGAGCGCCTCGCGCTCCAATACCAAGCAATCGTTCCCGGCGCCCGGCGTTCGGCTCCTTCTACAACGACGGCATAGGCGGCGCAACGAGGCGCGGTGAGATCACGCCGGTGAGCGACGTGGCTGTACCCGGGGACGCCAAGCAGGCCGGCGTGCATCCATCTCGGCAGCGGGTCGAGCTCATACAGCCAGCCGGCAGGAGGCGAGAATCGGGCATGGGTGAGGTCTCGGGTTCGTTTCCCGGGTGAGACGGCCACCGTTGCCTGAGTGCCGCAAAAAAACGCGGCGCGGTGCGGTGCGTCAAAAAAGCCGGCGGATGAGAAGAATCTAGATGCTAACAGGCCGTTGCACCACGGTCTGCTAGAGCTCGCCGAGCTCCTCCTGCTTTTCGAACCACTCGACTAGACGTTCCTTCTTGAAACGCCACTGGCCCGCGACCTTGTTGCCGGGGAGTCTGCCCTCGCGCGCCATCCTGTAGACCGTGGACTTGTGCAGACGAAGGTATCGGGCAACCTCGTCGAGGGTCATGATGGTTGGTCGAGTCTCCTGCATGTACCTTCTCCTTCACGATGCCGGACGGTGTCCGCGCCTCCCTCCAACTGCGCTGGGGCGAGAGACTCCCGGCACGCGAGGGCTGTTCACGGCTGCGTAGGAACAAGCTCAAGTATCCCACTCTATGGATCGGTTGCTAGGCTGTCAAGGGGAAATCGTGTGCACAAGTGCGCGATGCTGAGCGTAGGTGTACCCGGGTGGCGGGCGCAGCAAGTGCCCGCAGAGACGGTGCGTCACGCATGCCCGACGGAGGGCACTCCTTGCCGGTCAAGTCCCGCCGCGCCGCTCTATACTGGTTTCGTGATCACGCTGACCCGTTGTCGCCGCCCCGAGATCATGGATTCACCGCATCTGGACGAGCGTCGGCATCGCCGGGCGCTGGATGCTCTCAAGCGGATCAATTGGATCTCGAGAAGCGCGGCGCAGTTGTGGGCCGATATCCGACGGGTCGTGCCCGAAGGAACGAACCGCACGCTCCGGGTACTCGACGTAGCTTGCGGCGGGGGAGACGTCCTCCTCGCCCTCGAGGCCGCGGCGCGGCGGGGCGGCGTCGATCTCAGCGTCCGCGGCTGCGACATCAGCCCGGTCGCGGTGGCGCGAGCCCGTGAGCGGGCCGCGGAGGTCGATTCGGCGGCGCGGTTCTTCCGGCTCGATGCTCTCTGCGAGCCGCTCCCGGGTGATGCCGACGTCATCTACAACACGCTGTTCCTTCATCATCTGGAAGACGCCGACGCGATCGCGCTCTTGCGCCGGATGGCCGACGTGGCACGCCGGATGATCGTCGTCCAGGATCTCGAGCGCAGCCGGGTCGGCTATATGTTTGCCTACCTCGGCGTCCGCGTTTTGACCCGCTCTCGGGTCGCCCGAGTCGACGGTCCGCTATC
>JADFNY010000295.1 GCA_022563115.1 Acidobacteriota bacterium
GCGCACTGGCGCCCAGCTTCAAGCAGATTCTCGGAGAATGGGACAGGATTCGCGCCCGGGTCATCAGCTACAAACCGACCCGCCGGTGCGTGGTCCGCTACCGACTCGACCAAGTCGGGGGCAAGGGCCAAACGCTGTACGGCAAGTGTTTCCGCGCCGGCATCGCCGAGGAGCAATGGCAGCTGCACGCGGCCCTCGCGCAAGCTTGCGAAGACGACCGTCTGCAATATTTGCGGTTCGCTCGACCGGCGATTCTCGTGCCCGAGTTCCACATGTTGTTGTGGCGCAAAGCGGGCGGCGAGCCGTTACATGAGCTGCTGGGGAGCGAGAGAGCGGTCGGCGGCTCGGCGGCCGCAGGCAGGTTGCTCGCCGACCTCCACCGATCCACCACAGCGTGGAAGGTGCCCCACGATCGCGATCGGGAACTCGGCACCACCGCCTGGTGGACCGGCACGGTGGCGACGGCCTTTCCCCGAATGCGGCCGCAGCTGGCGCTCGCGGAGGAAGAGGTGCGCCGGCTGGCGGCGCTCGCGCCGACTGGCCAGCTTGTTCCCTCCCACCGAGATTTCTACGACAAGCAGATCGTAGTGAACGACGGAGCGGCGGTTCTGATGGATCTGGAAACGGCGAGTCGCGCCGAGGCAGAGCTCGACGTCGCCAACTTCCTGGCTCATCTGCAGCTGCGCGCCCTGCAAGATCCCTCGCTCGATACTCGAGATACCGCCGACGCGTTTCTAGAGGCCTACTCGCAGAGGTTGGCGCCGCCCGACCCATCGCGCTTGGAGCTCTACAGCGCCAGCGCGTTGCTGCGCTTGGCCTGCGTCTATGCCCTTCGCAGAGGCTGGGGCGAGCTGTCCTCGACGCTGCTCGAGGGCGTCTTTTCCAACCAACCCACCATCCAACAATTGAGTCGATCATGAGAAAACTAGCACCCGTCGTTTTTTCGCTTGCTGCTGTGGTTTTCGTGTTGTTTCCCGGCGGCGCCTTGGCGCAGAGCCAAGAGCGCGATTGGCTCGTCGAGGTCGGTACCCTGTTCGGATACCATGGCAACTTCTTCTTTCGCGGAGAGGGCCCGTCGGCTCCCGGCACGAACCTGTTCAGCGTCTACACGCACGGCGAGAGGGAGATCAAGGCGAGTCCGGGTAAGTTCAAGGTGGAGTTCGATCTCGGCGCCGTGCGAACGGGTGACATCCAGAACGGGAACTACTTCACGATGCTCGGCAGCCTGGAGTTCAAGCGGGGTCCGAACAAGCTATCCGCTGACCTCGCCATGCTGCCCAACCGAGTCTACGAAGAGGAGGGCAATGGCGTCTTCTTCGATTCCACGGAAACGGAGTTCGAGTATCGCCGCTCGATCGCTCCAGGTCTGTGGGTACGCGGCAAGTACGAGTTCAAGGTGTGGCGATTCGACCCCGTCCAGGCAGACAGAGACTCGACCACGCACAAGTTCTCGGGAGGAATTCGGGTGCCGTTGAGCGAGCGCGCCGGCTTGCGCGGCACGCTCATCTACGCGAGTCGTGGTGCCATTGATCCACACAACAACTTCGGCTCCACGGGCTTCTCGGTCGCACTGGAAGCACAGCCTACCGATCGTGTCCAGTTGTTCATCCGCTACAAGCGGCGAACTCGACACTACGACGAGGCCTTGCTTGCCGACACCAACTTCGACCGCAACGACACCATCCACGACCTTATTGTGAACCTACGTTGGATGGTCGGTGAGCGCTGGGGAGTCCGCGTCGAGGACTTCTACCGCAACGGCAACTCGACGCGGCTCGATCGGAACTACTCAGGGAATCGTCTCCTCGGCGGCGCCTTCGTGGTCTTTTGACCAAGCGCTCGAAGTTCGTCGCCGATCGATCGAGCGTTTCGCTCATGGACGGCGCTGCGAGCGGCAAGATCGGCTACATCGTCAACGCCTTCCCGGTAGTGTCGGAGACCTTCCTGGTCAACGAGCTTCGGGCGACATCCCCTATTCGTTCGCGGCGCACGCCAAGGACCTCTACACCACCCCGTCGGGAAGGCTGGCGCGTCGACTCCGCAAAGCCCGGTTTGCGGTCACCTGTCACCGGCACGGCGAACAGACTCTTCGCGGCCTCGCCGCCCCCGAAGACGCCGCCAAGGTCCTCCGTGTGCCACACGGCCTCGACACCAAAATCTTCCGCCCCGCGCCGCTGCCGAAGGAGCCCGATCTCGTCCTGGCGGTCGGTCGGCTGACGCCGAAAAAGGGCTTCGACACGCTGGTGCAAGCCTGCGGTCTGCTGCGCGATCAGGGCCGCCGCTTCCGCTGCGTGATCCTCGGGGAGGGGCGGTTGGGGCAGCAGCTCGCCCGCACGATCGAGCAGCTCGACCTCGGCCACTACGTCAGGCTCCATGATTTCGTTCCGCACCAGGAACTGCCCGATTGGTATCGGAGGGCCTGCATGCTGGTGCTGCCGGCGCGTGTGCTCTCCGAGGGCAACCGCGACGGTATTCCGAACGTGGTGCTGGAGAGCCTGGCGACGGGGACCCCTGTTGCGAGCACCCCGGTAGGCGGGATCCCGGCCGCGGGCCAAGACTTCCGGGACACCAACGAGCCGTTGGTCCAGCGCTTCGCGAAGCTGACGGAGACGCGGCTCGCGCGGTCACTGCAACGGGTCAGCGCGGCGGCCTGAGGACCGAGAAGGAAACCGAACACCGTTTGCGCGTTCTCGATCTGGGCTGCGGCCGCGGCGGCCTGGCGGGCGCCATGCGCGCCCGGGGCCTCGATGCCTTCGCCCCCATGCGCCCGAAGGGTTACGGGCAGCGTAACGGCACCCCCGGGAGTTCTTCAGCACCCTGCTAGGAACTGCCCTGCGACCCGGCAGCGAGCCCGAGGATACGAACGCTACTCCGTCCGCATCGTTTCCAACGGGTCGACGCGGCTGGCGCGTCGCGCCGCTCCTGCCGTGCTCGAGAGAACGGCTCGCGGCACCCACGAGCCGCTCTTGCTTTGACCTCTGCGCCTGAATCGCCGTCACCAACAGGTCGCCGATCGACCGACTCCAGAACTTCAGGCGCGCCCCCATCCCCGTCACCTGCAGGCGCTGCTGGCGGAATGCTTCGATCACATCGGGACCGAACTCGCGACGAAACCGTCGCGGGCACAGAACGAGAAAGGCCTTCACGACCCGCTCGCCCATCAGCGCGCCTCCTGCCCACCGATGTTCTTGGAGCGCGCGAACGACAGCACTTGCTCCCAGGTATCGGCTTCGCGGTCGAGCGTGTCGCGCCCAGCCTCTGTGAGCCGGTAATAGCGGCGGCGCTTGGCGCGGCCGTCTGCAGGAGCATCGTCGCCCGCACCCTTCCCGCCCTCGACGCGGGAGTCAGTGCGGCCACCGATTCCGCGAGCGCCGTCGCCGATCTCTTCGATGAACCCTGCCTCCCGCAGCCGGTTGATCGTCCAGTACAGCGATGCGGGGCCGAGGTCCACGGCGCCCGCCGAGCGCTCACGGACTGCCCGTCCCATGGCGTAGCCGTGGCTTTTGCCGTCGACAAGCGTCAACAGCAAATAGAACATCGGCAGCGTGACACGCAAAGCGGGTCGGATCTGTCGGTGCCTGGCTCTCTAACCCGATGTTGGCCTCTTGAGGCACAGGTAGACAGGGCTGTTCTTCTTCACCGCGTAGCTTGTCCGCAGGACCCGCGGGAGCCGCCGGCCCAAGTAGTCGGCCCGCACCGTGAAACCCGCCCTCTCGAGCCTGCCGACGTAGTCGCGCCCATAGACACGCACGTGGTCTACCTGGCCGAAATATCGCTCGCGCTCCTTGGCCGACACGACCGTCGGATCCTCGAACGTCTCGGCGCGGCTTCGATCGACCGGCGAATGGATGATTGCCCACCCATCGGGCTTGAGGACGCGGTACATCTCTCGGGTAGCCGCTTGGTCGTCCGGCACGTGCTCGAGCACGTGGGAGCACAGGATCACGTCGAACGTTTCGTCTCCAAACGGGCAGTGGGTGATGTCGAGCGCGACACTGGCCAGCGGCGAGTCAATGTCGGCGGTGACGTAGAACAGGTTGGGGAGGGATCTCAGGGCCCGGTAGTAGATGAATTCAGGGGCGAAGTGGAGAACCGACAGCGACTCGGAAAAGAGCCCCGTTTCTTGTTTGAGGTACAACCACAAGAGCCGGTGCCGCTCGCGGGTCCCGCACCGCGGGCAGCGGGCGTTCGGCCGCGGCCTTACGCCGTAGGCCAGGAACTTGCGGAATCGCCCACCGCAGCACGGGCAGACGAACCGTTTGCCTATATAAGGAAGGGAGCGGAGCCAGAGCCAGACGTACCATGCGGTGGGCCGGGAGCGACGCAGCGGGCCGATGGCCCAGGCGGCCACACCCCATTTCGCTGTCGGTACCGAGCGCTTCAACTCCCCGAACCAGTTGGCCGGAGGCGAACACACCGACTAACTGACATCCTTGTGCCTCCATTAGGGTGATTGCGCCACGCGCGGTCGACTTTCGTTGCGGCACTGGTGAACTTGTTCTGTTCGTTGGACCTAGCCGCTTGGCGCTCACTGGGGATGTGTCCCTAGGTTTGTAGAAAAAGCGCTGGGCGTCCCTCCGAACTTGGACGTTGATACTACTTGCTACGCGGCTGCCTCCTCCTGGTGGTCGATGACCGTGTAGAGATGCTGGTAACCGTCGATGCGGCGCATGCGGATCTGGCCGAAGGCGATCAGCCCCCACAGCAGCGTTGACCTGACCCCCTAGAACGGGTCCAGATGTAATCTCATGATCTGGAGCCAGAATGGGAGGTCAGAATGCCGACGAAGAGGCACAGCGCAGAGCAGATCGTACGGAAGCTACGGGAGGCTGAGGTGGAGCTGGCCCGAGGCGCAACGATCAAGGATGCCTGCCGCAAGCTAGCGATCAGCGAGCACACCTACTACCGATGGCGACGTGAGTACGGCGGGTTGAGGGTCAACCAGGCCAGGCGGCTGAAGCAACTCGAGAAGGAGAACGTCCGGCTCAAGAAGATTGTGGCGGAAAAGGAGCTGGATCTTTCGATCCTGAAGGAAGTCGCGGAGGGAAACTTCTAAGCCCGGCACGT
>JADFNY010000296.1 GCA_022563115.1 Acidobacteriota bacterium
TCGCCCTGGCGCGTGCCGCGGCGCGCGGTTTCGACCTCGAGATCGTTGCGGGGATCGAATTCTCGACCAACCTCGGGGAGCGCGAGATCCATATGCTCGGCCTCTTCGTCGACGAAGCGGATGATGGGCTCATCGAGTGCGCCCGTCAGTCGCGCCGTTTTCGACACCAGCGCGCCGGCGAGATCGTCGATCGCCTCAACGACCTCGGCGTCGGGGTGGAGCTCGCGGCCGTCGAAGCCGCCGCCGGTGGCGGAAGCATCGGTAGGCCCCACATCGCCCGGGCCTTGGTAGAGCAAGGCGCCGCTGCGACCATCGACGAGGCTTTCCGGCGCTTCATCGGTATCGGGCGCCCGGCGTTCGTCCCCAAACCGACCGTCGGCGCCAAAGAGGTGATCCGTGTCGTCCATCGTGCCGGTGGAGTTGCGATCCTTGCGCACCCGGCGAGCAGCCGCGTCCGGCGGGAGGAGATCCACGACCTCGTCGGACTCGGCCTCGACGGTTTCGAAGTGACACATCCGAAACACACCTCGGCGGTTCGCAAGAAGCTGGGGAGGTTGATCGAGGAAATGGGATTACTACCCTCCGGGGGCTCCGACTTTCACGGCCCCGGCGCCGGTACCACAGAGCTGGGCGAGCACGCGGTCCCGGTCGAGTGGTTGGAAGCGCTGCGGAGAGCCGCCATGGAACACCGTGCCCAAAGACTTTCCACGAAAGAGACAGCATGAGCATCAAGCCCGATACCTGGATTCGGAAGATGGCGCTCGAGGAGCGCATGATCGAGCCTTTCGAGGAAGGCCTCGTGAGCAAGGACGTCGTGTCGTACGGCGTTTCCGCCTACGGATACGACATCCGCATCGCCGACGAGTTCAAGCTCTTCACCAACCTCAACACGAGTGTCGTTGACCCCAAGAACTTCGACCCCGACTCGTTCGTCGATTTCAAGGGCGACGTCTGCATCATTCCGCCAAATTCGTTCGCCTTGGCGCGCTCGATGGAATACTTTCGCATCCCGCGCTCGACGCTGGCGATCTGCGTCGGCAAGTCGACCTACGCGCGCTGCGGCATCATCACCAACGTGACACCGCTCGAACCCGAGTGGGAGGGGCACCTGACGCTGGAGATCTCCAACACGACGCCGCTGCCAGCGAAGATCTACGCCAATGAGGGCATCGCCCAGCTACTGTTCTTCGAGAGCGATGTTGTGTGCGAAACCTCCTACGCCGACCGATCCGGCAAGTACCAGGCGCAGACCGGGGTAACCGTGCCGCGCATCGACCGGAGCTCCTGATGAAGATATCGACAACCAACGCTCCCGCCGCCGAGCTCGAGAGCGAGGCGCTGATCCTTGCCATTCCCGAAGATGCCGACAAACCGACGCCTTGGGAGGCGGTCGACGCCGCGGTCGGCGGCATCGTTTCCGATGCGCTTACCGGTCGTGGCTTCGAGGGTAAGCGCGGTCAGACCCTTTCACTCTCCACCCCCGGCGGCCGTAGTCGCGAGCTCGTCCTCGTCGGCCTCGGCCCCTCAGCGGAGATCGACCTCGAGGTATGGCGCCGCGCGGTTGCCGCCGCGGCGACCAAGGCGCGGCAGCGCGGCAACCGCAAGATTGCGGTGCCGCTGCCCGAGATCGACGGCCACGATGCCGGCGAGCTCGCCGCCGCGGCCACCGAAGCGACCATCCTGACATCGTATCGATACCGCGAGTTCAAAGCCGCCCCGGCCGGGCGGGTCGAGCTCAGGGAGGTCTTGATCGCCGCCCCGGTGGATGTCACGGATGCCACCGAACGCGCCCACAAGGTCGCCGACGCCACTAGCTGGGCGCGCGATCTCGTCAACACGCCGAGCAACGAGAAGCGCCCCGATGCGTTCGCCGCACTCGCCGTCGACATGGCTGCGGACGCCGGCTTGAACTGTGAAGTGATCGATGATGCCGCCGCCCGCGAGCTCGGGCTCAACGCTTTGCTCGCCGTCGGCGACGGCTCCGCCGTCGGACCACGGCTGGTGCTTCTCGAGCACCGCCCAGCGGGCGCTGAAGGCCCACCGACAGTCATCGTCGGAAAGGGAATCACCTTCGATACGGGCGGCATTTCCTTGAAACCGCCGCAGAAAATGGCCGACATGAAGAGCGACATGGCCGGCGCCGCCGCGGTCTACGGCACGATGCGGGTCCTCGCCGAGCTCGACGTCCCGAGGCGGGTGGTCGGTGTCACCCCGTTGGCCGAGAACATGCCGAGCTCGGCGGCCTACCGCCCGGGCGACATCATCCGTGCGTACGACGGCACGACGATCGAGGTCGTCAACACCGACGCCGAAGGCCGCGTCGTTCTCGCCGACGCATTGGCCTACGCCCGCAAACATTACGAACCTCGCTGCATGGTCGATCTCGCCACCCTGACGGGCGCCTGTGTCGTCGCCCTGGGGTCGCACGCGGCCGGGCTCATGGGAACGGACGACGAGCTGTGTGACGCGCTTGTCGCCGCCGGCGAGGCCACCGGCGAGCGCCTTTGGCGGCTTCCCGCCTGGCGCGAATACGACGAGATCGTCGACAGCGAGGTTGCCAACGTGCGCAACTCGGCGGGTCGTGCCGCCGGCGTGGTAACCGCCGGGATGTTCCTCAAGCGCTTCGTCGGCGACACCCCGTGGGCCCACCTGGACATCGCCGGAACCGCGTTCCTCGACAAGGCGACGCCGTACCAGCCCAAGGGCGGGACGGGATTCGGCGTTCGTTTGCTGACCCGCTGGCTGACCGCTTGAGCGATCCCGAGCCCATCGACGCCAAGGAACGCGTCGAGAACCTGCGCGCCACCTTCGAGAGCCGCCGGCGGGTCCTCGTCCTGACGCACGACAACCCCGATCCCGACGCGCTCGCCAGCGCCTTCGCGCTCGCTGCCGTTCTAACCCATCTGACGGACGTCGAGTGCGAGGTCGGGTACGCTGGCATCATCGGCCGCGCCGAGAACCGTGCCATGCTCCGCGAGCTCGAGCTGGTGCCGACGCGTATCCACGGGGATACGCTGGAGCGCTTTGACGCCATCGCGTTGGTCGATACCCAGCCCGGCTTCGGCAACAATTCCCTCCCGGAAGGCCAGCAGCCGACCGCGGTCGTCGACCACCACCCTGGCCGCGGGGAACTCGACGGGGTCGCCTTCGTCGACGTTCGCGAGGGGTACGGCGCTTGCGCCACGATCGTCCATGAATACGCCCAGGTGGCTGGCGTTCCGCTGCCGGCAAACCTCCTCACGGCGCTCTTCTACGCCATCAAGTCCGAAACCCAGGAGCTCAGCCGTGGCGCCGGCTACGCCGACCGCGAGGCCTACCTGAGTCTCCTGCCGCGAGCCGACAAACTGGCCGTCGCCCGAATCCAACGGGCTCGTGTGCCCCGCAACTACTTCCGCGCCTTCCAGGTTGCCATTGAAAACGCACGCCTCCACGGCCGCACCATTGTCACCGACCTGCAACGCGTCGACACGCCCGATCTGGTGGCCGAGATCGCCGACTTCCTGCTCCGTCTCGATGGTGCCGACTGGGCGGTATGCATGGGCCGCTACCAGGACAGCGTGGTCATGTCGTTGCGCACCGCCGAGGAGGAGGCACACGCCGGCAAGGTCGTCCGCCGTGTCGTCGCCGGGCTCGGACGCGCCGGCGGCCACGGCACGATGGCCGGCGGGCGTGTTCCACTCGATGGTCGCGACTACGAGGACGTGGCGGCGCAGATCCGCGAACGTTTGATCGACGAGCTCGCCGGCGACGCCGCAGAGGGCGAGTCGTTGGTGCCGAACTGACCGGGTCGTCCCCTAGCAGGGGGCTGGAAAACTCCCGCGGGTGCCGCGCACAAGCCCCATGCGCCCACAGGGTTACGGACAGCGTGGGGAGTTCTTCAGCACCCTGCTAGTCGGTCCTGGCAGGCCCTTCGATGCGCTGCGGCGACACGATCCCGCCGCTGACAACGAAGCGCAGCGCCTCCTCGACGCTTATGTCGAGAAAGATCAGTTCGTTACGCCGTGCCAGCACCAAGACACCCGAGGTCGGGTTGGGCGTGGTGGGCACGAAGACGTTCACCGTCGGATGGGGCGTGCGGTCCTGGAGCTCGCCCTCGGTCGGCGCGGTGACCAACGCGACGGTATAGATCCCCTTACGCGGGTATTCGATGAGAACGACCGACTCGAAGGTGCGATCGGCGCTGCTGTAGAAGGTCTCGATGAGCTGTCGCGCCGACCCGTAGATGCTCTTCACGAGCGGGATGCTGAGCGCCAGGCTGTCCATCTTGCGGACTAGCGTTCGGCCCAGGATGTTGCTCCCGGCCAGCCCCACCAGGTAGATCACCACAACGGTCAGAACGAGGCCGATGAAAGTGGCGGCCATGCCGGCGCCCGGCAAGTCCAGAAGGGCTGCGAGGCCAACGGCGTCGATGAGCCCCATGACAGGTGGGGTCACAAACCGCTGCACCGGACGGAGAACGAGGGCGAACAGCCACAGGGTGAGGACGAGCGGCAAAATGATCAACAGCCCGGCCAGCAGCGACCGGCGAAAGTGCGCCGCCACCGCCATCAGGTCGAACCGCCGTCCAGTCCGAGACGACCCCAGA
Source organism: Acidobacteriota bacterium (assembly GCA_022563115.1). Classification (GTDB taxonomy): domain Bacteria; phylum Acidobacteriota; class UBA890; order UBA890; family UBA890; genus UBA890. The sequence continues at coordinate 4,586 of JADFNY010000296.1, forward strand.
AACCGACGGCATACTGCGCCGCCGACATCAACGACAGGATGACGACCAGCCACAAGCCGATCTCGCCGAGGAAGAAGTACTCGCCGAGATACGGCGGACCGAGGATCAGCAAGATGACGGTGAACATCTGCACTGTGGTCTTGTATTTGCCGAGAGATGACGCCGGAATCTTGACTCCCTGGTCGCCGGCGATCGAACGGAGGCCGCTGATTGCCAGCTCACGGCCGATGATGATCACCACCATCCACGCCGGCGCGAGACCGAGCTCGACCAACGATATGAACGCCGCCGAGATCAACAGCTTGTCGGCAACCGGGTCGAGCAGTTGCCCGAGCGTCGTGACCTGATGGCGGGTTCGGGCCAGGTATCCGTCGAACCAATCTGTCAACGACGCGACGATGAACACCGATAGCCCAATAAGCCGGTACTCAGTGAGCAGGAAGACGACCAGAATCGGGACGAG
>JADFNY010000297.1 GCA_022563115.1 Acidobacteriota bacterium
GCCCGAAGCGGGCCGGTCGAAGCCGGATCCCGAACCTAGGCCGGATATCTCAACGGGTTGCGAAGCGAGCGGGCGCGACCCGTTGAGATATCCGGGCTAGCGCCCGGCGGGAAGCCTCGAGTGCCACTGGGTCAGGACGCGGATCGTCTGTCCGGCGGCGTACGGCGCGGTGGTCATGACGAAGCGCTGCCCGTCCGCGGCGATGTTGACAAAGGTCGCGTCGTCGGGGACGCGGAACAGCCGTCGCTCGCGGCCGAGCTCGAGACCGTTTCCGCTCTGGGTCACCGGCACGGCCACCATGTAGTTGTCGGCGGAGGTGAAGATGATCTCGCCATCGGTGGTCCATCGTGTTGCAAAAAAGGCAACGCCGGCGGTCGAAACTGGCACCCACGGCTCACCGAGTCGGATGTCGTCGCCATCGGCGAGCCAGCGAGCAGCGTAGAGCTCGGTTTCTCCCGAGCGCGCCGACGTCAGCAACAACCAATCGCCCTCGGGGGAGAAGCCGGCGGGAAATGTGGGGTTGCTGCTGCCCTCGGTGAGGAACGTCGGGTCGTCAGCCCCGTTGACTGCGATGGCTGCCATCGCTCGACCGCCGGACGGATGAGTCAAAACAAAGAGCAAGTGAGCGCCGTCTATCGACGGAACACCGGGGGAGGCAACTTCCTCCCCATAGATCACCCTCTCCTCCAAGACCCCATCCGGATCGGCGACCATCAGGCGAGCCGCGGTATCTACATAGAAGAACGATTCCCCGTCCGCCGACCACGCCGGCAGCTCCTCGTATCCGGGCCCGGCAACCACCGCTCGGGTCGTCCCCGTGCGGGTGTCGTGCAACCAAATGTCAGACGTCCCCTGTACCGGTCGTGAAAAGAGCAGCTGCTCGCCGTCCGGGGACAGCACGATCTGGGAGATCATGCCGGGCTCGATCTCCAGCCCGCTGGTTATCAACCCCTGGCGGTTGTACCAATTCGCGACGTTGTCGGCGGCGCGGGCCGTCGCCCAAGCCAGAACGCCGTCGTCGGAGACGCTCGCAAACACCGCCCGCTGGCTCTCCTGCACCCGCACGTCGGTGGCGATGACGGTCGCCGCGCCGGTCAGCTCGCCGGCGGTCAGATCGAATGGTTGCGCCAACAGGCTACCCTCGCGCACCCACAACAAATGCCCCGGAAAACCCGCGAAGGCGGGCGCGTAGATGCCGCTCGACATCGAGGCCACGACGCGGGTCGGGGGGCTGGTTCCGTCGATCCGCACCAGGTAGATGCCGCTGTTTTCGGCGCTACTGCCGCGCGCGAAGAACAGGAAGCGCTCGCCGTCGGGGAGAATGTGGGGCCAGTAGTGGGCGTTCTCCCCGCGCCCGGCGTCGAACGTCGTCAGGTTCTCGGCCTCTCCACCCGCGTCGGCGACCTTGTGCACCGTACCGGCTGCGTCGGGCGTGAAGACGATCGTGCCGTTCGCACCCCACGACCCGCCGCGGCCCTGCGGCGCCTCGGCAATCACCTCCGGGAGGCCTCCGGAGATGTCGACCTTCTTGAGCGTACCCTCGGCGAAAAACGCCAGCTTGGTGCTGTCCGCGGACCAGAACGGATACGAAGGGTTCTCCGTCCCCGGGAGCGCGAACGGCGTGTCCTCGTCGAGCGGGCGCACCCACAAGCGCGGCCGCTCGTCCGTGGTGGCTACGAACGCCAGCTTCGTGCCGTCCGGCGAGATGATGACGTTGCCCGAGTTGACCCCGATAAGGAATTCGGAATCGAGCGGAGCACCGACGGCGAGCTCGTAGCTGCCGGCCGCTTCGGGGGGGCGAGCGGTCCACGCCCAAGCAGCCACCGCCAACGCGGCGACGGCGATCGCCCACGGCGCCAGACGGCCGGCGACAGAAGGACCGATCGCGACAACCGGAGCGTCTGCGCCCGGCGGTGATTCGGTTTGCTCCGCCACCCCACCCAGACTCTCCAACAGCACGCGAGCCTCACCGATGTCGCGCAGCCGCTGCATCGGATCTTTCTCGAGACAACGCCGCAGCAGCCGCTCGACACGCGGCGGCACGTCCGAGGACAAGCTCCCCCAATCGGGATCGGTCTTGAGCACCGCGGCCAGCATGTCGGTGACGCTCTCGCCGCCGAACAGGCGCCGGCCCGAGAACATCTCGAACAGCACCACACCGAACGCCCAGATGTCGGCGCGTTTGTCCACCACGTTGCCGCGCGCCTGCTCCGGGCTCATGTAGGCGGCAGTTCCCAGGATGACGCCGGTGCGGGTGGCGGCCATCACGGTGGGCGAAGCGCTCATCTCGGGCAAAACACCGGAGGCGCTGCCGTCGGGCTCGTAGGCCTTGGCGAGGCCGAAGTCGAGGATCTTGACGTGCGGGTGCCCGCCGGCGTCCTCCGACACCTTGACGTTGGCGGGCTTCAAATCGCGGTGCACGACGCCGCGCTCGTGCGCCGCCTCGAGCCCGGCGGCGATCTGCAGGCCGATGTCGAGGGCCCGCTCGGTGCTCAACCGCCCGCTACCGATCCACTCCTGCAGCGTCTCACCCTCGGCGAGCTGCATAATCAGCAGCCGCTGCGGTGCTCCGCTCTCTGAGGTCGCTTCCTCGAGCCCGTGGATGGCGGCGATGTTGGGGTGCTCGAGTTGGGCGAGCACCTTGGCCTCACGTTGCAACCGGGCCAGCCGATCGCTGTCGCCGGCCCACTCCTCAGGCAAGACCTTGATGGCGACCAAACGGTCGAGCGTCTTGTCGCGCGCCCGGTACACCTCGCCCATGCCCCCGACGCCGAGCAACTCGAGGATCTCGTAGTGGCCAACCGTGCTTCCGCTCATCGACATGCGAGGAACCATGACATGGGAGCCCGAGCTGGTCCATTTGCAGGCCCCATCACCGCGGCCTAGCGCCCCGTCGGCACGCGCTCGTTGAGCTCCTTGAACCAGTTGAGCACCACCTGGACCGTGCCCTCGCCGCCGGTTTCGGCATCGTCCCAATCGACCATCAACAGGCGCTCGCCGTCGAGGGAGATGTCGTAGGAGCCGGCGTTCTGCCCGAGGTCGGTGCCGAAGACGGATTCCAAAAACAGCCGCGGGGCGCTGATGTCGAAGGGCTCCTCGCTCACCACGTCAACCACCATGATGTCGTTTTCGTGTCGATAGAACAGCCGGCTCGAGTCGGGCGCCCACAGGGGCTCAGAGCCGACGCCATCCGAGACCTGCGTGACACCGCCGAGATCGGGAAACCCCTGCACGAAGACCCGCCGGTCGTCCTGCGGACCGGAGACGTAGACAACCCACTTGCCGTTCGGCGAGATCGAGGCCGTGACCTCCTGGACCTCGCGTTCGAACAGCGGCTCGGGGTCACCCGGCTCGGTCAACGAGACGATCTTGATGTCGTACGCTCCGGTGTTGATCACATCGGTGTCGGCGTACAACAACCATTCGCCGTCGCGCGAGATCGACCGCACGAACTCGTTGCCCGGACCGGTGATGAACTCCTCGGCGTCGACGCTCATGTCCGCCGGGCGCCGGTACATGTCGGTTCCGGTGTCGGTGCCGGAATCCGCGGAGTAGTACAAGTACTCCCCATCGGGAGACCACGCGAAGGAGCGTGCCCCGCCATCGGGGGTGAACAGCGAGTGGATGCCGCGTTGCAGATCCAGCATCCAGATGTTTCTTCCCTCCGAGCCGTCAACACGGTAGGCAACATACCGACCGCTCGGCGACAAGCGAAGCGTCCACGCGCGGCCGGCCACGTTCGCCTGCGCGACCACTTCCTTCGCGCCGTTGCCGTCCCGCCACACGAACGTGCGGGGATCTTGTTGCATGTCACCCTTGATGTACACGAGGTCGCCGGTCGCCGAGACGTCGAAATGCGACGCGCCCGAGACATCGAACCCTCCTGCGACACCCTGCAGCAAGGGCACCGCGCCGCCCACCTCGCGGGTCTCGAGGTCGAACGTCCGGGCGAGGACGGCATCCTCGAGCGCGTACACGATATGTCCGGTCGGCAGGTAACGAGCGTCGCGGCCGCCCGATACCAAGACCGTCGGCTCCTCTTCGTCGGGTCGACGGACAACGATGCGCCCGTCGTCCCAGGTCGGGTCTTCCGATGTCGACAACGTGTAAAGAATCGAACCGTCCGGGAGGAGATGCGGTCCGTGGTAGAAGACGTCCTCCGCACCGGGGATCACCTCCTCCGGCTCTCCGCCGTCACCCGACACCCGCCAAATACCGTCGAGGGCGTAATAGACAAAGTTGTCGCTCCAACTAGCGCCGAACGGCTGGCTCTGGAGGTCGGTGAGCTTGACGGCTGCGCCGCCCCCGACTGACACCTTACGCAGCTCACCTGCGGCCCAAAAACCGATCGACTGTCCGTCGGGCGAGAAAAACGGGACCAACGCGATGCCTTCGGTACCTCGCACCGGGGCGGCCTCGGCATCGTCGAATGCGCGCGTGTAGATTTGACCATTGGCCGCCACGGCGATCCGGTCGCCCTGCGGTGAAATGGCAAGCGTGGGCCAGGACAAAATCGTGTAGTTGACGCCCTCGGGGAGCGCCATCTCGAAGCGGAAAATGCGTTCGTCGATGGGCGCCGAGGCGGCGAGCATCCAGGCTCCCAGCGCCGCAGCAGCAGCGATCGCGACGGCCGCCGGAGCGGCAACTTTCCAGGGAATGCCGGCGGCGGCGGCGGCGGTTTCGGCGCCACCCGCCGCCTGCTCGGCCACGGTACGCGCCGTGCCCGCTTCGACCTCGCCGGCCAGATTCTTGAGATCGACCAGCACGTCGTCGGCATGCTGGTAGCGATGGTCGCGGTCCTTGGCCAGGCACTTCTTGAGGATGCGCTCGAGATCGACCGGCGTCTCGGGGTTGATCTCGCCCACCGGCTGCGGCTCGCTGCGCGCGATGGCGTGGAGCGTATCGAGAATGCTCTCGCCGCCGAAGGCGCGCTTGCCGCCGATCATCTCATAGAGCAAGCAGCCGAAGGCGAACAGGTCGGCGCGCGCGTCGATATCGACATCGCCCTCGATCTGCTCCGGCGCCATGTAGCCGG
>JADFNY010000298.1 GCA_022563115.1 Acidobacteriota bacterium
TTTTTACGTTCTCGTGATCGCGTTGTAAGACTGATAGTCATTACTAATCACTTACCCGCCGCATAAATACACTATTTCCTTTGACAGATCATCATTACAGCGCAAAAATGACGTGACCATATCAAACATCAGTATTAGTTAATTTCTGTCTTCGAATCGTCTCCGTCAGGGGGCGGGTGGGCACGATATGAAAGACGACACGGTCCGCGGGCACAGGGCGAGCCCGGACAGGCTAACCGACGAGAAGTTGGCTCTCGATCGGCTTCTCGAGGAGGCATCAGACTCCCTCGAGTGCGTGCGCGACCTGCTGTCGCTTCGCAAGACCGTCGGGCGCAACCTCCGCGTCGCCATCCGCTGCCTGCTCGACGCTCATGAGAAGATCGAGGTCGAGGGTCCGTCGACCGCGGCGCGCCTCGACCTGCTCGAAGCGATTCGACTGATCGGTGTCGTCGAGCAGGAGCTCAAGGGCATCGAGCCTACCGTTCTGCGGGCGGGAGTCACCGATATCGAGACCGAGCCGGAAAACCGCCGCGCCTACAGGCGCCTTCCGGCGCATGTCCAGATCCAGCTCGAGCCCGAGCACCGCGCCCACCGCCAGGACTTCGCCACGTTGTCGCTCAGCGGCCTCACGATGAATCTCAGCCGCGGAGGCATGCTGGCGAAGATCGACCAGGGCATCCTTCGGCACGGTCGGTACTTGATTCGGTTTCTCGAAGTGAGCGGTGCGATCCAGCCATCGGTCACCTGGGGGGCGGTACGGCGATCACGGGCCAGCGACCACGGTTGGGAAGTAGGTATCGAGTTCGACGACCCGCTGGAAACGTTGAAATAGGGATCGGGGCGCCGGCTCTTTTTTTGGGACTTTTTCGCCCCCCCAGTCGTCCTATCAATCAGGCAGGCTCAGCCTGTGCTTTGCTGCCCCCCTGGAACCTTCGAATGGAGCAAGCGATGAAGAACATTGCGTCCAAATCGCGGACGCTGGCAGCCGTCGCCTTCGCGACTGTGGCATGCCTCGTGGTGGTAGCGGTAGCCTCTGTGCCGGTCGTTGAGGCCGGCCAAGCTCAGTCGAGCGCTACCGAGACACAGAACGAGGAGCGCGTCCGTGCCGAGCTCGAGGCTCGGATGTCGCAGTTGATCACCCGGTTGCAGGAGCTCGAGGCCGTTCGCGAGCTCGATCTGCAAGATCTGCAGCGCCGGCTCGAGACCACCGTTGTCAACGGGGCGCGACTCCGCGAGCTCATGAAACTCCGCGTCGCCGGGGCTGCGGCCCAGAGCAACCAGCAGGTCGAGGAAGTAAGGATCCGGGTCGAAGAGATCACGCGCCGCGCCATGGAGGTTGCCGAAGAGGCCGTGCAGCGCGCTGGCCTGGTGCGCGCCTTCAACCTGCGCAGCAACTGCGACCTCTTTGGTGAGCAGGTCCTTGACCGCGCCGAAGAGCTCGGCATCACCGACGACCAAGCCGAGCAGATCCGCGCCGCGCAGCGCGCCGGCCGTCGTGACGGCATCGAGCGTCGGGCCGACACGGAAATCGCCGAGATGGATCTCGAGGCGCTTTACGAGGTCGACGAGCCCGACCTTGCGGCCGTCCGCGCCAAGCTCGAAGAGCTAGCGATGCTGCAGGTCGATAGCCAGATGGCGGGGTTGAGCCTGCGCCGGCAGGTGCGCCAGATCTTGACCCCGACGCAGCTCGAGGAATGGGGCGACCTGCGGGGCGACGACGAGATACACCTCGTGATCTCGGGTGTCTCGACCAGTTGGAGCAGCATCGGCTGGAGCAACTTCGGTCGCTTCGGCTGCTGATCCGAGTCCGCAAGGGCACCCGAGAGGGGCGCGCCCACCCCCCGCGCCCCTCTTTTTCGGTGCTGCGTTCGTTACCGGGGTGCCTGCTAGCAGGGTGCTGAAGAACTCCCGGAGGTGCCGTTACGGGCAGCCTGGGGGCATCTGCAGCGCCCTGCTAGACTCCGCCGATGTCAGACCGGCACGCCGGGGCGCTCGAGGCCGACCTGCACGTCGTCCTCGTCGAACCGGAGATTCATGGCAACACCGGCAGCTCGGGGCGCACATGCCTGGCGGCCGGAGCCCAACTTCACCTCGTCGCGCCTCTCGGTTTTTCGCTCGACGATGCGCACGTCAAGCGCGCCGGGCTCGACTACTGGCCGCGCGTAGCACCGCTCGTCTGGCCCGATTGGCAAAGCCTCGAGAGAAGGCTCCCGGAGCTCGGCGAGCCATTTTTTTTCTCCGCCGAGGCAACCCGCGACTACTGGGACGTTGCGTTCCCGTCGCGCACCGTGCTGCTGTTCGGCCGCGAGAGCGACGGGTTGCCCGCCGAGATCCGCCGGTGCCACGCTGACCGCATGCTGCGGTTGCCGATGGTCGATCCGCGGCTGCGCTCGCTCAACCTCGCCAACAGCGTCGCCGTGGCGCTATACGAGGTGCTGCGCCAGCGCCGTTGTGCCGCAGACCCGAGCCGGTAACAGGGTGCTGAAGAACTCGCCCGCAAGACCCACCCGCGACACCCATCACACTTCCGCCACGGCCTGCTACACTGCGGCCCGATTCCCGACATCCCCACCGAGGCGGATGGCGACCCGAATCGGGCTGCTTTCTGTTTCCGGAGAAAGACCATGACCCGTCGCGTGAAGGGACCTTTGGTGTTCGTCGCATTGATCGCCATCGCGGCCCTGGCCGGGCAGGCAGGCGCCGCCGGCGGCCACATCACGTTCCCAGAGGCCTTTCAGCAGCAGACAGCGGAGCATCAAATGGGCTACGGATACGGTCGGCCGGCGCGCGCCCAGCGCGGCAGCCGCTCCGAGGTGATTGCGCCGCACGGCATGGTGGCGGCGAGCCAGCCGCTGGCCGCCCAGGTCGGCATCGATATTCTCAAGGCCGGCGGCAACGCCATCGACGCCGCGGTCGCGATCAACGCCGTGCTCGGCCTGGTGGAACCTCAAATGAACGGCATCGGCGGCGACATGTTCGCGATCGTTTGGGACGCCGAGACCGAACAGATGTACGCCCTCAACGCTACCGGTCGCTCGGGCTACGCTTTCACCCGTGAGCTTCTCGAAGAACGCGGCCTCGAGCGCATTCCGGGCTCCGGGCCGCTGTCGTGGATGGTCCCGGGGGCGGTCGACGGCTGGGCCGAGCTGCTCGAACGCTTCGGCACGATGAGCTTCGAAGAGGTCCTCGCGCCGGCGATCGCCTACGCCCGCGACGGGTTTCCGGTGACCGACAGCATCTCGGGCGACTGGCTCGCCGCCGAGGAGGCGCTAAGCCGCTGGCCTGACTCGGCGGCCACCTACCTGCCCGAGGGGCGGGCGCCGCGCGCCGGCGAGGTGTTTCGCAACCCTGACCTGGCGCGCAGCTACGAGCTCATCGCCCAGAACGGCAGGGACGGGTTTTACAAGGGTGCGATCGCCGAGCGGATCGTCACCTGGGGGCAGGAGAACGGCGCCGTTCTCACCATGCAGGACTTCGCCGAGCACACCTCGACGTGGGTCGAGCCGGTGTCGACCAGCTACCGCGGCTACGACGTTTGGCAGCTGCCGCCGAACAGCCACGGTATCACCGCCCTGATGATGCTCAACATCATGGAGCGGTTCGACATCGCGTCGATGGGCCACAACTCCGCCGACGCCCTGCACGTGATGGTCGAGGCCAAGAAGCTCGCTTTCGCGGATCGCGGCGAGTACGTCGCCGACCCCGAGTTCGCGTCGCCACCGGTCGAGTACCTGATCTCGAAGGGATACGGCGAACGGCGCGCCTCGTTGATCGACATGGAGCGGGCGCTGAGAGAGGTCTCGCCGTTCCGCGCCACGATGGACGATCCTCTCGAGCACGGCGACACGGTCTATTTCACCGTCGTCGACAAGGATCGCAACGCCATCTCGATGATCGAAAGCATCTTCTCGTCGTTCGGTTCCACGGTCGTGCCGGGTGACGTCGGCTTCGCGATGCAGAATCGCGCCAGCGGCTTCTCAATGGAGCCGGGACACCTCAACGAGATCGGCCCACACCGCCGCTCACTGCACACCAACATGCCGGGGATGGTCACCAAGGATGGGGCCTTATGGCTGTCTTACGGCGTCATGGGCGGCAACATGCAGCCGCAGGGCCACGCCCAGGTGCTTTCCAACATCATCGACTTCGGGATGAGCCTGCAGGAGGCCGGTGACTCGGCCCGATTCCGCCACGCTCCGGATTCGTCGGCAGGCGTGGCTCGCGCCCAGGGCGGCACGATCTCGCTCGAGTGGGGTGTCCTCGATGAAGTAGTGGCGGAGCTCGAGCGCCGCGGTCACACTGTACGTCGAGTCGGGGGCGGCTCGATGGGCGGCTACCAGGCGATCCTGATCAACCCCATCACCGGCATGTTGCACGGCGGCAGCGACCCGAGAAAAGACGGCATGGCCATCGGCTACTAGGCGGCGGGGCGCTGGGCGGCGCGATCGCGGCGTTGCGCTTGTTCGGGCTCCTTGCGCCGTACGTTAAGTACGGCTCCAGTCGCCCTCTCTGCTCGCGCCTTGCGCTCACACCGCCCAGCGCCCCGCTGAAGCTTTGGCGCGGTATGCTACGCCTCGCTATGGACAAGCCTGCGAACACCAGATACCCGATTCACGAGCTCATCGCGGCGCGCTGGAGCCCACGCGCCTTCGCCCAGCGGCCGGTCGAAACCGGCAAGCTGTACCGCATTTTCGAGGCGGCGCGCTGGGCGGCGTCGTCGTTCAACGAGCAGCCCTGGGGCTTCATCGTGGCGACCAAGGAGGACGAAGACGCCCACCGCGCCATCGCGGATTGCCTCGTCGAAGGAAACCGCAAGTGGGCCGAGCTCGCCCCCGTGCTGATGATCTCGGTCGCCAGGCTCACCTTCGAACACAACGACAAACCGAATCGCCATGCCTACCACGACCTCGGCCAGGCGGTGGCGCTGATGCTCGTGCAGGCGACCGATCTGGGGCTGGTGGCGCACCAGATGGCTGGCTTCGATCAGGACAAGGCCCGGGTGACGCTGAACATCCCCGATGACTACGATCCGG
>JADFNY010000299.1 GCA_022563115.1 Acidobacteriota bacterium
CTTGGGGTCTTGGGAGCCGGATGAGTCCAGCGCCCGTGCGGCCACCAATGCCTGCGGGGTGCTCGGCTGCTCGCGGCGCCGGCGCTCGCCGAGCCGGATGTTGTACCAACCGACGTTTTTGGCGCCGGCTTCGGCCTGCGCCGCGGCGAACCAGCCGGCGTAGCCGATGCCTTCGAGCGTGTAGCCCCACGCCGTCGGGCCTTCGTTGCGGCCGAGGTGGTCGGCGTCGCCGCGACCGGGATCGGGCTCGGTCGTCAAGCCGCGGGCAGTGCGCTTGGCGCGATCGTACTCCTCGCGTCTTATCAAATCGCGGATCAGCCGCTCGTAGACGGCGTAGCGGATCGGCGAATCGGGGTACTCGTCGAGGATCCGGTTGTACAAATCGATCTTGTCGTCGAGATCCGTCGTCATGCTTGCGGCCCGCAGCAGAGCGTCCTTTGCCCGGGCTGTGTCGGGGAAGCGGTCGGCGAGAGCCAGCCACGTTTCGCGGGACGCGTCCCGATCCGCCATGGCGGCGCCGGCCAGGAATCTGGCGAGCATCGCCGCATGCTCGGGGGTGTCGAGAAAACGGCCGCGGTTGGCGGCGAACTGGGCCGCGAACTGGGCCCTCGCGCCCTCCACATCGTCGACACCGCGGGTCCACAGCTTCCACAGCTCGACGAGGAATCCGGGCTCACTCGGGTTCAGTGCCGCCGCTGTTTGCAGGAAGCGAATGGCTTCCTCCCGCAAGCCGTTCATGCGCAGCAGATCCGCGTAAACGGCGGCGGTCAGAACGTCGTTGGTGATTTCCTCGGCGCTGATGCGCCCCAATCGCAGTGCTTCGGAGACATTGCCATCGTACTGGTTGAGGATGGCGTTGATCGACGCCGCCCAGCCGAATCGGGGGTCGAGCTCGAGGGCTCGATCGAAGTAGGGTCGCGCGGTACGGAAGCTCTCGACCGAGAGCAGCACGTTGCCGAGCAAGTACTGCGCCGCGGCGGTTCCCGGGTAGCGTGCCGCCAGGCCGCGGTAGCGGGAGATCAGGCCGGCGCTGTTGCCCCGGAGGCGATAGACCCGCTGGATGACGTGGTGAGCCTCGACGTTGAACGGCGCGCGCGCGACCACGTGCTCGGCGAGCTCCAGCGCCGCAGCGCTGTTGCCGGCCGCGAGCAAGCTCTGAGCCTCTTGTACCGCGACCAACGCCTCGAACTGCAGGGGTGTTGCGGCGGCTAGGCTCGGTCCCGTGGGGTGTCCGGCGCTCAGCGCGAACACGAGCGCAACGACGCGAAGCATGGTGCCTCCCGTGGTTTCCACGTTCTTGGCTGGAACAACGAACGGACTGGTTACGAATACCACACCGGTCGTCCGCGGAACAGGGAGATCCGCGGTTCTTGGGGGGCAAACACAGACGTCGAGGCTCGAGGAACGGCTCAGGCCCCGTGCAGGTCGTCCAGCCGGCCGGCGAAGAGGTTGGCGATCGGCCGCGTCCGCTCGCCGCGCTCGAAGAGGATCTTCATCACCGCGGTAATCGGAGTGGCAAGGAGCATACCGACGACCCCCCAAAGCGTGCCCCAGATCATCAGAGCGAGGAGGATCGTAACCGGGTGCAGATCGAGCTCGTCGCCCATGACCTTGGGCTCGATGACGTTGCCGATGACTAACTGCACGGCGCCGGGCAGCGCGATGGCCAGAACCATGGTCAGCACGCTCATCTCCGGGCTGACGAGCACGACCGGCAGCGGCAGCAGCGTCGACACGATCGAGCCGATGCTGGGAATGAAGTTGAGCAGGAAGGCCATCAACCCGAAGGCCATCGCCAGCTCGATGCCCAACACGCTGAGGATGATCCCCACCAGCAAGCCGGTGACCGCCGAGATAATGAACTTGAAAGCGATGTATTTCTGCACCCTGTTCTTGACCTCACCCCACATGCCGCCGGGCGGGGTCTGGCGCGCCGAGCCGCCGAGCAGCAGAAACATCAGGAAGATCAGCACGATCGACCCTTGCGACACGAGCGAGACGATGGCGTTGGCGATGGCGATCGCCGCCGTGCTGATGGCGTTGAGCGGCAGCCGGATGGCCTCGTCCGGATTCACGCCGAAATCCTGCAGTGGAAGGATGGCGAGGGCGCTGTCGATCAGGCTGAGGACCTGCTCTTGATAGGTTGAGGCGTTGGCGGCCAGCCGTGTCGCCGATGTCATCACCAGCATCCCGGCCAGCGTCAGCAGGGCGACCGCAAAGATCAACGTCAACAGCACCGCGGCCCACTTCGGCACCCGTAGCTTGGTGGTCAAGTACTCGATCAACGGCGAGAGGCCCAGGGCGATGAACAGCGACAACACGAACGGCACCAAGACGCTCTGCAGCCACCAGAGCGTGGCGCCGACCGCGACGGTCGCCAGGATGACCAGGCACGTCGTTTGGATCCGTCGATCAGCCGTCTGCTCGCTCATCGGGGATCATCGAACAGCACCGCACCCTCGCCTTTCTCCGCGATCAGGGCATCGATGTGGGCGGCCACCTTGTCGCGGCGGCGCAACACCCAGTTCACCTCTGACTCGGCGAGCGGCGGTGACATGACGGGCAACATCTCTTCAGCGGTCAACGTCTTGAGGCGCTCGAACAGTTGGCGGCTGCACGCCTGGATGCGCTCGAGGTACCTGGTGTCGTCGTTACGCATGAAGGCGCGCGAGTGGTCGATGAGCCAGAACTTCCAGTCGCCGTCCATCAGGATGTTGCCGGTGTTGCGGTCGACGTTGCCGATCAGCGAATCGAAGACCCGCATGTTTTGCGTTTGTTGCCGGAAACGCCGAATGGACGGCGGGTCGATCCCTTGGTCGATGCGGTCGGTCTCCATCAGGCCGCCTTCGAGCCAGGCTTGCAGCGAAACCCGGTTGGAGCCGAGGCGGCGAAACGTCACCGGTGGGACGTTGTTCAAGCCGAGCAACAGCGCCAGCTCATAGGCGGGAACGTCGAACACGAAGGAGTCGCGCAGGCGGGCATAGAAAACGCCATCAAAGCGCTGCTGGGTGAACGTCTCGTCGTAGTCGCGCAGCGCCGCCCGCATACGGACGCCGTCCTTGACCAGGACCACACGGCGCGGGTTCGTCACCCCCAACTCGATGTCTGTGACCGATTCGATCCGCGCCGTTTGGAGAAACTCGATGATTTCTTCTTCGCTTTGGAAGGGCAGCGAACTGCCGTCCGGACCCTTCCAGAGTGTGCCGGATTCGGCCCTCTGAAGCGCCGGGTGTTCGGCCGCCAGGCCGGGCGCCACCGCGGCTACGGCTGACGCGACGAGGGCGAGTGCGGCGGCGAGGCGCCAGCCGGGGGCAAAACGATTGTCTCCAACGAAGCAATTCATCGATCTCGATCTCCCGGCGGAGAGTTTATTCCGGATCGAGGTTCGATGGTGACGCGCTCGATTGTTGCCCCTTCGAGCGCCGCGTCGACGACGTCCATGCCCGACACAACCGTGCCGATGATCGTGTAGTTGTGATCGAGGCGGATGTTGTCGACCAGGTTGATGAAGATTTGCGCATCGCCGGTGTCGCGACCGCGCGTCGAGATGCCGACGGTGCCCCGTAGGTGAGAGCGGTTGCCGACCTCGTCGCGGCCGTACGGACCGTCGCCGACGTACTCGTTGGCGCCCGGGCTACCGCCCTGGATGACGAAGTTGGCAACCACCCGGTGGAAGGTAAGCCCCTCGAAGTATCCTTCGCGCGCCTGCCGTGCGAAACGCGCGACATTGGTCGGCGCCTCGAACGGGTACAGCTCGATCTCGATGATGCCGCCGCCTCGCATCTCCATCCGCGCCCGCGCGCCCTCGAGCTCGAGGAGCTCGTCGATGGTCGGGAACGGGGTCAACGGCAGCGGCGTTGGTGAGGGCGAGACGCTGGTCCCGGTCCAGGCGAGCAAGATCTCGGCTGCCTGGGCGGCGATGCGCGGGTCGAAGTCCTCGAGGTAGGGAACGATCTCCTCGACTCGGTCGGCGTCGCCGAGCTCGCCGATGCGCTCGAGAATGGCGCGCCGCGGATCGCGCGAGGTCTCTTTTTTCTCGAGCGTGACGCGTTCGAGCGCCGCGATCAGCACCGCCAGCGCGGCGGGGTGTCCGGTAGCTTCAAGCATGTCGGCCGCGGTGATCAGCAGCTGATAGTCGTCGCTCCGCAGCGCCGCGACGGCGGCGCCGTCGGCGGCATCGCCGAGGTTGGCGTCGAGGCCTCGGAGTGCCGCCGCGGCGACGTTCGGAAACGGGTCCTGGGCAAGCTGCTCCAACGCATCGACGGCGCCCACGGTGGCCGCGGCCCGGGCCGCGTACATTCGCAGCTGCCACGTCGGGTGCAACCTGTGCGCCGAGATGAGCTGCACCGCGGCGTCCGGGTCGGTGCCTGCAAGCGCTATCAAGGCGTGGGCGGCAGCGTGCCAGGCAACCAGTGGAGCGGCGGCGCTCGCCGCGGCGCCGATCGGTGGGTTGACGCCGTCGAAGTCCGGGCCGCCCACCTCGTTGTTCGAAGCACGACCGGGCAGCGCTACGGCCAGCGCAAGCAGCAGATCGGGAACCGCTGGGTCGCCGCCGCCGGGGTCGGTGACGTCGACGCCGCGGCAACCGTCGGCCAACAGGTCGATCGCTTGCAGTGCGACGTGCGGATCGTCGTCCTCGAGCGCCCCGACGATCGGCGCGCAGCCGTCCGACAGACGCACCCGGCGACCGTACCAGCGTAGCCCCTCGTAACGAACTTTCCCGTCGGTATCGGCGAGCGCGATCTGCAGCAATAGCCTCTGTTGATCCGGATCGTCGACGCCGCCGGCGGCGACCGCGGCGAGGCGCCGTACTTCGACATCGCGGTCGTACAGTGCGGTCTCGATCGTGTCGGTATCGGCGGCGCCGGCGGCATCGAGGGCCGCGAGTGCCAGTCGGCGCACCCGTGCCGCGCCGAGCACCGCGTCCGGGTCGGGCTGCTCACCGTCGGCGGGGTCGACGAATCCCTCGCCGCCGCTGCGACCGTATCGCGTCAGGTCGGCCAGCCGTTCCCTGGCCCCGTCGCTCAATTC
>JADFNY010000300.1 GCA_022563115.1 Acidobacteriota bacterium
CGAGCGTTTCGAGCGCGAGTCCAAGGCGATCGCGGCGCTCAACCACAACAACATCGTCACGATTCACTCGGTCGAGCAGGCGGAGGTCGATGGGCTGGAAACCGGTGCAGGCGCGGCCGACGGCCCCGTTACGGTGCACTTCCTCACCATGGAGCTCGTCGAGGGGCAGACGCTCTCGGAGCTGATCCCGGCGGGCGGTTTCTCGCTGGAGAAGTTCTTCGACGTCGCCATACCGCTCACCGACGCGATCAGCGCCGCGCACCAGAAGGGGATCGCGCACCGCGACCTGAAGCCCAGCAACGTCATGGTCACGAGCGACGGGTCCGTGAAGCTGCTCGATTTCGGCCTCGCCAAGTTGTTCGAGGAGCCGGGAGACGAGGGCGGGGTGTTGGAAATGGCGACCGAGCAGGCGACGGTGGCGGCCGGAGCACCGCCCGGAGGTAGTGCCGCGACCGGTGGGCCCGCCGGCGCGGATCTTACCGAAGAGGGCAAAGTTCTGGGCACGGTTGCCTACATGTCACCGGAGCAGGCCGAGGGCAAACCCATCGACCATCGCTCCGACGTGTTTTCGCTCGGCATCATCCTCTACGAGATGGTTACCGGCGATCGGCCGTTCAAGGGCGACACCAAGCTTTCGGTGATGTCTTCGATCGTGAAGGAGTCACCGGCCGCGGTGACCGATTTGAACGTCAACCTGCCGCGACACCTCGGCCGCATCATCAAACGGGCGCTCGAGAAGGCCGTCGACCGTCGTTTCCAGACCGCCCTCGACCTGCGCAACGAGCTCGAGGATCTCCAGAGCGAGATCGATTCGGGCGAGGTGCTGGTCACCGGGGCAACCGTACCGATCGGGGCCGGCTCCGCTCGTGGGACGGGCAATCGCACGATGCAGATCGCGATCGGCGTGCTTGCGGTGGTTGCCGTCACCGCGATTTGGTACGCCCTCGGTCGGGCACCGGCCGGCTCCGGATTCCGGGTCTCGACGCGGCGGGTCGCCGCTTCCGCCGAGGTCGAATTCCATCCGTCGATCTCTCCCGACGGTCAGTGGGTGGTCTACGCCATGCAGGTCGCGGGCGCGCCGGCGCCAGGGATCGCGGGTGGCGACACAACGGCTACACCGCTGGCGGACATCTTCTTGCAGAGCATCGACGGTCAGAACCCGATCAACCTCACCGAAACGCCGGATCACTCCGAGGTGAACCCTACATACTCGCGCGACGGCTCGCAAATCGCCTTCCGTCGCAACGGACCTTCCGGCGAGGGGATCTACGTGATGGGCAGGACCGGGGAGAGGGTCCGACCGCTGTCCGACACCGGTCAACTTCCCGCGTGGTCGGCGGACGGCACGAAGATCTACGTGTCGGACGACACCTTCAACGATCCGCGCTCGCTCGGGGGGAGCTCTGATCTACACGTGATCGATGTGGCGAGCGGCGACAAGCAAGTTCTGTTCGCACGCGCTGGCTGGGTATCGATGCAGCCGAGTGCCTCCCCCAACGGATTGCGCGTCGCCTTCTGGGGACTCACTGACCAAGGCGGTGAGCGGGACATCTGGACGATTCCCGCCGCAGGGGGAGATCCGGTGCCGGTCACTTCGGACGCTTTCGTGGACTGGAATCCGATCTGGTCGCCGGACGGCAACGATCTCTACTTCAGCAGCGACCGCGGTGGCAGCATGAACATCTGGCGGGTTGCCATCGACGAGGCAACCGGGGAAACGCTCGGCGATCCCGAGCCCCTGACCAGCGGCGGTTTCGGTGATCAGGGGTTTCTGAGCATCTCCGAGGACGGCAAGCGTATTCTCTACAACGATCGGGTGGCGCGGGTGTTCGTCGAACGGGCGAGCTTCGAGGCAGAGACGCTGACGGTGGCGGACGACGGCCGGCAGCTTACCCGAGGGCCGGTGCGGGCCTTGCTCCCGCGGCCGTCGCCCGACGGCGAGCGGCTCGCGTACATCTCGTTCGGCGGGCAACAAGACCTCTGGATCGTCAACACCGATGGTACCGACGAGCGCCAGATCACCGACGGCAGTGCGAGGGACTGGCAGCCGCTCTGGCTGAGCGACGGCGAGACGATCTACTACTACACCGACCGCGACGGTGGCTACGATCTGTGGCGCATCGGTTCGGACGGCGGCGGTTTGACCAAGCTGCTCGACGTTCCCTACGACATAATCAACATCGCGGTGTCTCCCGATGGGCGACGGATTGCATTCACCGGTGCCAGTACGGATTTCACCGAGATCAGAGAAGTTGGCCCCGACGCGGATCCGACCAAGACCACCGTGCTACCCCAGGCGGATGACGTGGGGCAAGTGGACGAGAGCGACGAAGACCGCTTCGTGCCGTTCGACTGGTCCCCGGACGGCGCCTGGCTTGCCGGGCACCACGGAGGGATCCTCCTCTACTCCCTCGAGACCGGGGAGTATCGTCGCTTGACCGATGAAGGGTGGCGTCCCCGCTTCTCGTCGGACGGGGCCCGGCTTGTCTACGAGACCCGGCCTGGTGGTGCGCTCCGGGAGTGGTGGGTGATCGACATCGAGACCCTCGAGAAGCAGCAGATCAGCTTACCCAGCCCGTTGATGCAAGATCTCTGGCTGCTTCCCGACGGCGAGCACGCGATCTACGTGTTCGGCCCGCCGCCCGAGTCCGACGTCTGGCTGTTGGAGATCGAGGACAACGCACACCGCTAGTTGCGCCGCAGGATTCCCAGCGTCAGGTGCGAGGGCATCTCCGGCGATCGGTAGATCGTCTGCGTCGCCGTCTGGAAGTCTTCTTCCGTGGCCGTGTAGATGTCGACGAAGGTCTGCGGATTGCGGTCGATCACCGGGAACCAAGAGCTTTGCACCTGCACCATGATGCGGTGGCCCGCCTGGAAGGTGTGGAAGCGGTCGCGCAGGTCGAACTCGATCCTGGTGGGCTCTCCGGGAACCATGGGCTCGGGGTGCTCGTAGCTATTGCGGAACTTGGCCCGGAAGACCTCGCCGGCGAGCAGCATCTGGAAGTCACCCATGGGCACCGGGCAGTCGGGATTGTTCGGGGTGTCGCCCGGGAGTACGTCGATGAGCTTGACGATCCAATCGGCGTCGGTGCCGGTGGTCGATGCGTACAGCGTGGCGATGATGGAACCGGCGATGGTGACGTCTTCGGTGAGCACCTCGGACTCGTACACCAACACGTCGGGTCGGGTGGCGGCAAAGCGTTGGTCCTCGATCATCCACAGGTGCCCCTGGGTTGTGCGGTACTCGGCTGAGAACGGCACCGGCCGGCCGGGGTCGCTGATGTATTCGTCGTAGGCTTCGGTGCCGGCGGCGCTGCGCCCGCTGGAAACGCCACCGGTCCTGCCGGCGCCGGCCGCCGGCGCATCCCACGACAGCGTGCCGTCGGCGCCGAAATACAAGGATCTGCGCTCGACGCCGGGCGGCGGCCACTGATCGAAGCGCCTCCACTCGTTGGTGCCGGTCTCGAAGACGATCGCCTCGGTTCCCTCCCAGCCGCCCGCATCGCGCAGGAAGTGGTTGAAAAACGGGTACTGCACGTCGCTCTCGAAGGTTTCCGAGGTGGAGGAGTCGAAGCCGATGCAGCCGAGCGACTCGCCGCTCATGCTGCGCCAGCCGCCGTGCTGCCAGGGGCCGACCACCAGCGTGCTCTGATTCGCAGGGTTCATTTCCTCGAGCGTGTAGTAGATCGACATCGGCCCATAGAAGTCCTCGGCGTCGAACCAGCCGGCGACATTGAGCACCGGGTGGGTGATGTCATCGAGGCTGACCAGGGCATTCTGGTTCTGCCAGTAGTCGTCGTAGGCGCCGTGCTCCATGAACTCGTTCCACGCCGGCACGTCGTTGTGGAAGAAGAGCTCGTTGATGTTTGCCAGCGGGCCGATATCGAGGAAGAAGTCGTAGCCCCATGGGGTGCCGTAGTCGAAGCGGCGGCGGCGCTGCTCGGTGGGCGCGTCGCGTCGCCTGGCGTTGTTCGATAGCCAGGCGAAAGCGTACATCAGCCGGAAGGCGCCGTTGTGGTGCCAGTCGTCGCCGATGAACATGTCGGACGGCGACGCCTGCGGCGAGGAGGCTTTCAGCGCCGGGTGGGCGTTGACCATGCCCATGACCGTCTGCCAGCCCGGATACGAGATGCCCCACTGGCCGACGCGGCCGTTGTGGTTGGGGACGTTGCTCAACACCCAGTCGATGGTGTCGTAGTTGTCGGTGCTCTCGTCGGCGTCGGTGGGTCCGGCGTCCGGCCTGTTCAACGGCTTGATGACCTGGAACTCGCCCTCCGAGCGATAGGTGCCGCGGGCGTCCTGGAACACGAAGATGTAGCCGTCGCGATCGAACTGTTCGGTCGGCCCGAGCGGGCTGCGGTACCCGTCGGGGCCATACGGCCCGATCGAGTACGGCGTGCGGAACAGCATGATGGGGTACTGCTTCGACGTGTCGCGCGGCGTGTAGACGATGGTGAACAGCTCCACGCCGTCGCGCATCGGCACCATGTACTCCGACTTCGCGTAGTGATCTCGGGCGGCGAAGGGTTCTTGAGCCGCGGCAGCGCCGGATGGTGCGATAGACAAAACCACGGCAAGGGCCGCGACCATCGCCGCAATCGTTGCCGCCTGAGCAAGGTGTTTCATGGCTTCTCTCCCGGCGACCCGGCCGACGTCACTATTGCGTGCTTTCCTTGTCGAGCAACATCCGCTTGAAGAAGTCGTCGGCGGCGTTGAACGACAGCAGCCAACGGTCGTACAGCAGCGAGTCGTGCACGTCGTCGGGGAAGACGATCAGCTCGTAGTACACCCCCTTGGCACGCAGCAGCTGCACCAGGCCTACGGTCTGGCCGAACGGCACGTTGCGATCGTCGTCGCCGTGCAGGAGCAGGACCGGCGACGTCCAGCCGTCGATGGCGCCGATCGCCGATGACTCGTAGCTGACGTCGCCCTCGTCGATCGAGTTGCCACGCAGGTGGACGCCGGCGAGGTCGAAGCCTGCCGAGAAGATGTCCGAATT
>JADFNY010000015.1 GCA_022563115.1 Acidobacteriota bacterium
GGGCTCGGCTATTCCACCGAGGAACAGGTGCGCGGCCTCGTGGTCGTGGGGCAAGAGAACCTCTGGGAACGCAACCACCGTGCCACGTTCAGCGTCCGCGCCTCGTTCGCCGAACAAAGGGCGCGCTTCATCTACACCGACCCCTATCTCTTCGGCCGTGACGTCGAGGGTTCCGCCGTCGCCTACTTCGAGAGCGTCGATCGCGAGGGCTTCAAGGCACAGAGCTTCGGGACGTCGTTTCGGCTCGTCAAGCGGCACTCCGCGACGCTGACCAGCGTCGGGCGGTACTCGTTCCGCAACCAGCAGACGTTCGACGTGTTGATCGACGAGGATCTGCTCGAGCCCGAGGACCGCGACGCGGTGGTCGGCAGCGCCGTCTATACGTTGCTGTCGGACACCCGGCCGAACCCGATCAATCCGCGCGGCGGCAACTACCACACCATCGATATCGAGTGGGCCACCGACGTCCTCGGCAGCGAGAGCGACTTCGCCAAGGTATTCGGGCGCTCGTACTGGTACTGGGAGCTACCCAACAACGCCGTGTTCGTCGCCGCGGCGCGCGCCGGACTCGCGGTGCCCTACGGCGGCTCGATCGTGCCGCTGCCGGAGAGGTTCTTCGCCGGCGGCTCCACGACGCTGCGCGGATTCGGGCGCAACCAGGCCGGACCCAGGGACGAAGACGGCAACCCGTTGGGCGGCGAGCTGCTGCTGATCGGCAACCTCGAGTATCGGTTCCCGATCCGCGGCGATCTCGGCGCGGTGATCTTCACCGATATCGGCAACGTGTTCGCCGACCTCGAGCACGTATCGCTGAACGGCACCCGCGAAACGCTGGGGTTCGGCGTTCGCTACGAGTCCCCGATCGGCCCTCTGCGCCTCGACTGGGGGTACCTTCTCGACGCGCGCACCGGCGAAGACAGCTCGCGGCTTCACTTCGCCATCGGGCAGGCGTTCTGATGCGCGGCCGCCGGTTCACGAGATGCGGCGTTGTCACGCTGGCTGCCGCCTCCTCCCTCTTGCTGGGCGCGACCGGCGCCCGCGCACAGGAAGCGCAGCTCGTCGATCGCATCGTCGCGGTCGTCGATGGCGAGGTCATCACGCTCGGCCAACTCGACCGTGCCATCGGCCGGGTTCAAACCAATTTCAGCATCGATACCGGAATCTGCGGCCCCAGGGCGGGGCCGGTTGAGGCGGCGGAAGCGGAAACAGACGACGAGTTCGCGCGCCAAGTCCTCGAGTGCATGATCGATGACATGCTGGCCTTTCAGCACGTTCGGAGGTTTCCGCAGTTCGATGTCCTGCAGGACGACATCGACGCCGAGTACCAGCGGATGGTGCACCAATACGACAGTCGCGCCGCCTTCGAGGAGGCGCTGAAACGGCAGCGATGGACGCCGACCGAACTACGCTACGATCTCGAGCGAGAGGCGTTGGTTGGCAACTACGTCCAGATCCGCTATCGGGACGTGATCGACGTCAGGGAAACCGAGACACGGCGCTACTACGAGGAGGTTCTGCGGCCCGAGATGGAGCGCGAGGGCGCCGAGATGCCGGCCTTCGAAGCGGTCGACAACATGATCGAAGCGATCCTCGTG
This sequence comes from Acidobacteriota bacterium, assembly GCA_022563115.1. Lineage (GTDB taxonomy): Bacteria > Acidobacteriota > UBA890 > UBA890 > UBA890 > UBA890. Next base: position 1,596 of record JADFNY010000015.1, read on the forward strand.
GGTGCCGAGTACAACCGCCGCATCGACGATTGGATCGCCGAGCTGCGGCGCCGCGCCGATATCGTCGTTTTTCTCTGGTAACGAGATCCAGCCGTGTGCGCAGCCCGCAAACCAGGCAAACCAGGCAAACCGACAAAGGCGGAGCTTGCCGCCCGCGATGAGGCCATCGCCTCCGCCGGCGGTGAAGCGGCTCCCCGGGCCGCAGGGCCCGGTTTCAGCGCCATCGTCGGCCAGGATCAGGCGGTCGGCGCGCTGCAGAGCGCTTTGCGGCGTCACCGTTTGCCCCACGCGCTCCTGCTCCACGGGCAGATCGGCGTCGGCAAGGCGACCGGCGCCGGGGTGCTGGCGCAGGCGCTGAACTGCCCGCAATCGGGGCCCGTCGACGCCTGCGGTACGTGCCCTTCGTGTCACAAGGTCGAACGTGGACTTCACCCCGACGTTCTTTGGGTGGCGCCGCAAAAAGGCCTCATTCGATTGCGCCAGATTTCGCCGCGCAAAGCCGACAGCAGCGAACCGGAACCGCCGCACGAGCCGATCGTCAGTTGGGTGGGCTACCGCCCGTACGAAGGCAATCGCCGCGTCGTGGTCATCGACGACGCCCACACGATGAACCCGCCGGCACAGAACGCACTCTTGAAAACGCTGGAGGAACCGCCGCCATCGTCGATCCTGGTGCTGGTCACGCCGGCACCCGGCAGCCTACTGCCGACGATCCGCTCGCGCTGCCAGACGCTGCGCTTTCAGCCCCTCGGGCTTCCCTTGATGCGCCAATACCTCGAGCAGCAATGCGGCATGAACGCCGCAGAGGCGCGCCTCCGCTCGAGCCTGGCGCCGGGCAGTCTGGGCCGCGCCATCAGCCTCGACCTCGATGCGTACGGCGTCCGTCGAGACGTCGCCGAGACGGCGCTCGAGGACGCCTGCCAGGGAGGTGCGGCGCTACTCCGCAGCGCCGAGACACTGCTGGCCGCCGGCGCCGGAGAACGCAAAATCGACCAGGCATCCTCGGCGATCGGTGCCGTTCGCGACATCCTCCGCGACCTGCTCGTATTGGCATCCGGCAACGGCGAGGAGATCGTCGTCAACCTCGATCGAGTGGACGAATGGACGGCGTGGGCGAGGACGCTGGATCCCGACGATATCGTCGATGCGCTCGACGCCGTACAACGGGCCGACGATCGGCTACGTTCGCCGCTGCAACCCAACGCCCGACTCACCGTCGAGGAAGCGCTGATCGGCGTCGGCACGGCGCTGCGAGACGGGACCCTGGGATGACGAAGTCGCCCAAGGTCGCCCTGACGATGGGTGACCCGGCGGGCATCGGCCCGGAGGTCGCGCTGCGGGCTTGCGAGGCTCTGGCTGCGGAGGCGATCCGTCCGATCGTGGTCGGAGATCCCGATCACCTGGCAGCCCTGGCCGCCGAGCTCAACCTGTCGCCGCCCGGGGAAACGATCGCCTGCGGCAACGTCGAACCCGCCTTGGAGCCGGGCCGTCCGCGGCCCGCCGACGGCAGCATCGCCCTCCAGTGCATCGTGACGGCAGCCGACCTGGCAGCGAGCGGCGACGCCGCGGCGCTGGTGACCGCGCCGGTCAGCAAGCGCATCATCGCGGCGATCGAGCCGGGCTTCAAGGGCCACACCGAGTTTCTCGCCGCCCGAGCCGGCGTGCGCGACCCCCTGATGGTGTTCGCCGGCATCCGGCCGGCGGTGGCGCTGCTCACCACCCACCTGCCGCTGGCGACCGCCATTGCATCCGTGCGGCGTCCGGCAATCGTCGCCACGCTGGCGCGGCTCGACAAGGGCTGGCGCCGGTGGTTCGGCAACCGGCCGCGCATCGGGGTGGCGGGACTCAACCCGCACGCCGGCGAGTTGGGCCTGCTGGGCCGCGAGGACGACGTCGAGGTCCGGCCGGCGATCGTCGAAGCGCGGCGCAGCGGCGCCGACGTGCACGGCCCGTTTCCTGCCGATAGTGTGTTCCGCCGCCAGGACCTCGACGTGATCCTGGCTCTGTACCACGATCAAGGGACGATCATGGCCAAACGGGGGCCGATGCCCTCGGTGAACACGACGTTCGGCCTCCCCTACCCCCGGACCTCTCCGGACCACGGGGTCGCCTACGACATCGCCGGGAAGGGCATCGCCGACGCCGCGGCGATGATCGCCGCACTGCGCCTCGCCGCCGAGATGGCGGCGAGGCGGTAGCCTGCGTTTCTCAACGGGTTCCGTAGCGAAGCCGTGTAGCCCGATGCGGGCTGCCTACTCGAAGTCGCGGACGTCATGGCCGGTGTACACCTGGCGGGGCCGGGCGATGCGCTGGTCCTCGTCGAGCAGCATCTCCTGCCACTGCGACAGCCAACCCGAGACCCGCGGTATCGCGAACAGCACCGGGAACATCGCGGTCGGGAAGCCCATCGCCTGGTAGATGATGCCGGAGTAGAAATCGACGTTGGGGTAGAGCTTGCGCTCGACGAAGTAGTCGTCCTCGAGGGCAACGCGTTCGAGCTCGACGGCAATCTCGAGCAAGGGGCTGACGCCGGTAACCTCGAAGACCTGGTGGGCGACCTCCTTGATCAGCGTGGCGCGCGGGTCGTAGCTCTTGTAGACGCGGTGCCCGAAGCCCATCAACCGCCCGGCCTCGCCCGACTTCACTTCCTCGACGAAGCTCGGCACATTCTTCACCGATCCGATGCCGTTGAGCATGCGGAGGACAGCCTCGTTGGCGCCGCCGTGCAGCGGCCCGTAGAGCGCCGCGGCGGCGCCGGCCACCGCGACGTAGGGGTCGCTGTGCGAGCTGCCGACGTTGCGCATGGCGCTGGTGCTGCAGTTCTGCTCGTGGTCGGCGTGGAGGATGAACAACACCTCGAGGGCCCTCTCGAGGACGGGATCGGGCTCGTACTTCAACTCGGTAACCTTGAAGAGCATGTTCAGGAAGTTGCCGGTGTACGACAGTTCGTTATCGGGTAGTACATACGGAAGGCCGCGCCGGTGGCGATAGGCGTACGCCGCGATCGTCGGCATCTTGGCGATCAGCCGCCAAATCTGCCGGGTGCGCGTCTCTTCGTCGAAGATGTCCTTGGCGTTCGGGTAGAACGTCGACAGCACGCCGAGCGTGCCGACCATCATGCCCATCGGGTGGGCGTCGTAGTTGAAGGCGTCGATCACCTTCTTGATGCTCTCGTTGAGCATCGTGTGCATGGTGATGTTGTGGACCCAGTCGTCGAGCTGTTGCTGGTCCGGCCGGTCGCCGTTCAGCAGCAGGTAGGCGGTTTCGAGATAGGTACTCTTCTTGACCAGCTGGTCGATCGGGTAACCCCGATAGCGCAGGATGCCGCGCCCGCCGTCGACGAAGGTAATGCTGCTCTTGCACGAACCGGTGTTCGTGTAGCCGGGATCGTAGGTAATCAGGCCGAAGTCGTCGTCTGACGTCTTGATCTTGCGGAGATCGCCGGCGGGAATGGCGGCACCGTAGTCGGGGTACGTCCCATACGAGATCGGCACCTCGTAGGTCTCACCCGTACGATTATCGGTAATCGTCAGCGTGTCTTCGGCCATCCCCTCCCACTCCCTTTCAGATCACTGTCCAAGCTCGACTGCGCTACGTATGCTACCCGCCGTGCGCCGCGTAGGCGAACAGCGCGGCGGCGGCGATGGTGAGACGACTCACATGGTGTCGGAGTACCACCTCGGCTCGCCGATGAGGAGGTCACGATGGTGTTCGACTTCTTCGGCGTTCTGCCGGGACGATGACCTCGACCTCACAAGCGCCTGAGCGTGGATCCCCAGCGTCGGAGCCGAACTATCCCCGCCGCCGTAATTCCTGCTCGATCTCCCGTTTGACCGCGTCTTTCTTCATCGCCTCGCGCTTGTCGTAGGCGCGCTTGCCCTTGCCGAGGCCGAGCTCGATCTTGGCCCAGCCGCCTCGAAAGTAGATGCGCAGGGGCACCAGCGTGAAGCCGCGCTCGACGATGCGGCCGCGCAGCTTGTCGATCTCCCTCTGTTTGAGCAGCAGCGGCCGGGGGCGTTCCGGCTCATGCTGGGCGTGCGGGCCGGCAGGCTGGTAGGGACCAATGTGGCAGTTGTGCAGCATGACCTGGTTGCCGTTGATCGAGGCGTACGAGTCCTTGAGGTTGGCACGGCCCTCGCGCAAAGCCTTGACCTCGGAGCCCAACAGCGAAATGCCGGCCTCGTACTTGTCGACGATCTCGTAGTCGTACCGCGCCTTGCGATTGACGGTGACCACTTTTTCGATATCGCTCATGGGATTCGCTCGGGGGGTCAGCCCGAATCATCGCATTGGGGCACCTGTCGAAGTAACCGCCTCGCGCGCCAGCACCCTGCTAGAGCCGCACGATATGGGCGTCGTCGCGCCCGGCGGTGACGTTGCGGGTGTCGATCAGCAGCGGCGACGCGTCGATGATCGCCGGCCAGTCGTAGTCGGTGTGGTCGGTGCAGACGACGACGCAATCGTAGTCGGCGCAGATCCCGGGAACACCGTCGGTTGACTTCATCGGCGCCTCGAGGCCCTCGGAGACCTCGGGGACGTACGGATCGCTGTAGTCAACGCTGCCGCCCCGGGCAATCAGCAACCGCATGATGTCGAGCGCGGGTGATTCGCGCACGTCGTCGATATCGCGCTTGTAGGCGACGCCCACCACCAGGATCCGGCTGCCCTTGACGCTCTTGCTGTTCTCGTTGAGGGCGTCCGCCACCAGACGCACGACGTGCTCCGGCATGGCGGAGTTGATCTCGCTGGCGAGCTCGACGAGGCGTGCCTGGAAATCGAGGGTGCGTAGCTTCCAGGTCAGGTAGTGCGGATCGACGGGGATGCAGTGGCCCCCGAGGCCCGGCCCCGGATAGAAGGGCATGTAGCCGAACGGCTTCGTCGCCGCCGCGTTGATCACCTCCCAGGTGTCGATCTCGAGCCGCTCGCACATCATCGCCACCTCGTTGACCAGCGCGATGTTGACCGACCGGAAGGTGTTTTCCAGGAGCTTGACCATCTCCGCCGCACGGCACGACGACACCCGGTGGACTTGGTCGCAAATCGTCCCGTAGAGCGCCGCGGCGACGTCACCGCATTTCTCGGTGTAGCCACCGACGATCTTCGGCGTGTTGGTGAGCTTGTATTTCTTGTTGCCCGGATCGATGCGCTCGGGGGAGAACGCCAGATAGTAGTGCTCTCCGGCAACCGAGCCGTGAACGGCCAGCGCCGGCAACAGCACCTCCTCGGTCGTTCCCGGATAGGTCGTACTCCCCATGATCACCAGCATCCCGGGATGGAAATGGCGAGCAACCTCCTCGACCGCGGCCAGGATGTAGGAGACGTCGGGATCGCGCGTCTTGTTCAGAGGGGTGGGAACGCAGATCACCACCGCGTCCATCTCGGCAATCCTGGCGCCATCGGTGGTAGCGGTGAGACGCCCGGCCTCGACCTGCTCAACCAACGCCTCCGTCGCCACGTCAGCGATGTAGGAATCGCCGTCGTTCAGCCGCTCGACGCGCCTGTCGTTCACGTCCAGCCCGATGACCTTGAAACCGGCGCCGGCAAACGCTACCGCGAGCGGCAGACCCACGTAGCCGAGGCCCACGACACCGACGGTGATCGATCGCTGCTCGATTTGTTCGAGGAAGTTCTGCAAGGTGTCGCCGAGTATACTGGGTTGGTGTCCTGAGGCAGAAGTCCGCGCCCCAAACATGCCACCATAGGTTCCGGTGCGAGACGAAAGGGTCTACCTAGGGCTGGGTTCCAACGTCGGCAACCGCATCGCGCACCTGCGTGCCGGCTTGGCAGGTTTGCGCGAGCGCGGCCTGAGACTACGGGCGGTTTCGTCCTTCTATCTCACCGAGCCGGATCTTCGGCCGGGCAACCCCACCGAGGCGGATCTGCGGCCGAGCAGCGAAGAACCAACGGAACTCGAGGAGACGGATCACCCCTGGTACGTCAACTGCGTCGCCGCCGTCGTCGACGCGCCCGCCGCGGATCAGCTCTTGGACCTGTGTCTGGCGGTCGAAGAGGAACACGGGTACCGTCGGCGCCCCACATCCGAGGATTGCGGTCCGCCCCAACCTCGCATGCTCGACGTCGACGTGCTGATGATCGGCGAGCGCATCATCGAAGATTCGTCGATCCGCGTGCCCCATCCCTGGATGCAGGACCGGCGATTCGTCCTCGTGCCGTTCGCCGAGATCGCACCGCGGGCCCGCCACCCGGTCGCCGGAGCCACCATCGGCGACATGCTCACCGCCTTGCCCGAGCGGGAGCGCGTCTGGCTGCTGGCGCCGCCGCCGAGCGAGGTGGGCTGATGCATTGGAACTACATCGCCTTCGAGGGGCCGATCGGCGTCGGCAAGACCAGCCTCGTGACGCTGCTGTCCGAGAGGCTGGAGGCAGTGCGCCTTCTCGAGGACGTTTCGAACCCTTTCCTGGAGTCCTTCTACGACGAGGTGCCGGGAGCGGCCTTCCAGGCCCAGCTATTCTTCCTCTTGTCGCGCTACCGGCAGCTCACCGAGGCGGCCCAGGGCGAGCTCTTCCAGCAACTCACGCTGGCCGATCACACCTTCCAAAAGGACCGCATCTTCGCCTATCTGACGCTGAGCGACAGCGAGCTGATGCTGTACGAACGGTTGTGGTCGCTGCTGGCGCCGCAGCTGCCGAAGCCCGACATGGTCGTCTACCTGCAGGGATCGACCGACGTCCTGATGCAGCGTGTGCAACGGCGCAAGCGCGCGGAGGAAACCGGCCTCTCGCACGCCTACCTCGATGAGGTCAACCAGGCGTACGCCCACTACTTCTATCACTACCAGGAAACCCCGCTGCTGGTAATCAACACCTCCGAGATCGATTTCGTCGCCGTCGAGGCCGATCTCGACGACCTGATCGCCCAGATCAATTCGATGGAAACCGGCACCCGGGTCTACGTGCCCCGTCACGCACGTTGATGGCCGTGCGGCCTGCGTTAGCGCGAACACGCTGGTGGCGTTTTTTGAGCGGCATCCCGTGCTAGGCTTTTCGTCGTAGTCGCACCTTCGCCGCGTCGAAGAAGGCTCCCCTCATTCCCCACCTATTCATACGCTCGTGGCTCGTCTACCTACCATCCTTCTGGCATCGTTGCTGCTTTCGGTCGTCGCCCTGCCGGCCGCGGCGTGGCCGTGGCAAGAGGGCGCCGCCGGGGCTCCCCGGGGCACCCGCAGCCTCCAGAGCGGAAGCCACCGGCCACAGAGCGTAAACCAGGGGCAGCAGAGCGGAAGCCACCGGCGGCACAGCGGAAGCCAGGGACAACAAAGTGGCGGCGGTCAACAAGTCAGCCGGGTCGCGGTCGGCGTGGCGCCGATCCTCCGAGCAATGTTCGCAACAAGCGACATCCGCCTCGACGGCGTCCTCGACGAAGCGGCATGGCAGCAGGCCGAGCGCGGCACCGCCTTCGTGCAGCGCGAGCCCTTTCAGGGCGAGCCCGCCACCGAGCAGACCTTCGTCCAGGTCGTCTACACCGACGACACGCTCTACATCGGCATCCGCGCGCTCGACTCCGATCCCTCCGGGGTGATCGCCAAGGACATGCAGCGTGACGGCAGCGGCCGCGGCGGCTTCCGCGGCGGCCGTCTGGAGTCCGATGATTCAGTCGTCATCCTGCTCGACACGTTCCATGACCGGCGCAACGCCTTCTACTTCGAAACCAACCCCCTCGCCGCCCGGGTCGATGCACTGATCACCGACGAGGGTCGTGACCGCAACTTCGAGTGGGACGGCGTTTGGAACGCCGCTGCGAGACGGACCGAAGAGGGCTGGTCGGCGGAGCTCGAGATCCCCTTTAACACCTTGCGCTTCAACCCCGACAACGACACCTGGGGCCTGAACGTGCGCCGCATGATCCGTCGCAAGAGCGAAGAGGTGAACTGGGCACCGATCATGCGCGACGCCGACATGTACCGTGTTTCGCAGTACGGCCAGCTCACCAACATGGCCGTCGGCAACCCGTCGCGCAACCTTCGGATCAAGCCCTTCGCCACTGCTTCGGGCGACGAGGGAGTCACTACCGACGTCGGCGATGTCGCCGGCGACACCCAGATCGGCCTCGACCTGCGCTGGGGTGTTACCGACAGCATGACGTTCGATCTGACCGTCAACACCGATTTCGCCCAGGTTGAAGCCGACGAGCAACGCGTCAACCTGACCCGGTTCTCGCTGTTCTTTCCCGAGAAGCGGGAGTTCTTCCTCGAAAACGCCGGCATTTTCGAGTTCGGCGGCGGCGGCCGTGGCGGCGGCGGTGGTGGATTCCGCGGGCCGCTCCTGCGCGTCTTCCACTCGCGCCAGATCGGCATCGCCCGCGGCGATGAGATCTCGATCATCGCCGGCACCAAGCTCACCGGGCGCGCCGGCGACTGGAACATCGGCCTGCTCAACGTGCAAACGGCGGAGCACGAGTTCGCTACCGACCCGGACGACCCGGCTGCCGAGTCGAACTTCGAGCCGTCGACGAACTGGACGGTGGCGCGGATCAAGCGCAACGTGGGCGCGCGCTCGAGCCTCGGCGTGATCCTCACCAACCGGCAATCGAGCGGCGACGATTACAACCGGGTCATGGGCTTCGACGCCGACCTGAACCCGAACCAGAACCTGAACGTCAGCGGCTACTACACGGTCAGCGACAATCCCGGCGACGATAGCGAGAACTGGGCCGCCGGCGGCGGGTTCAATTGGCGTGGACCGATTTGGAGATTCAGCGCCAGCGTCGACGACATCCGCGAGAACTACACCCCGGAGATCGGCTTCGTGTCGCGCCGCGGCATTCGCCGCTTCAACCCGCAGATCAATTACGAGCCGCGCCCGGGCAAGGTCAGCTGGATACGAAGTCTGACGTTCGAGGCGCGCAACACAGTGTTCACGCTCACCGACAACACGTTGGAATCCTGGGACGGCAGCTTTCGCTTTTTTGGTTTCCGCACGATGAGCGGGGACTGGCTCTCGTTCTCGTTCAACCCCAAATACGAGCGTTTGTTCGAGCCCTTCAAGATCCAAGATGGCATCGTCATCCCGGCCGGCGAGTACACGTTCCACGACTGGTCTTTTTTCGCCAACACCAGCAATGGACGAGCCGTCTCCGTCTTCTGGCGCTTCAGCAACGGCGACTTCTTCGACGGAACCCGACGCAACAGCAACATCACCGTCAACTACCGACCGAGTCCGCATTTCCGCAGCGAGACCGAGTGGGGTTACAACGACGTCGATTTGCCCGGCGGCGCCTTCAGGACCAACGTCCTGCGCCAGCGCTTCAACGTGTCGTTCTCCCCCAACCTATCGGTGAACTCGTTCATCCAGTACCTCGACACCCAGGACCTGATCTCGATGAACACGCGCTTCAACTGGATCTACAAGCCCGGCGCCGACCTGTTCATCGTCTACAACCAGAACTGGACCGACGGTGGTACCCAGGACCGCGCGCTGATCGTCAAGTTCACGTATCTCTGGGCCTTGTAGGCAGACCTGCGATAGCCTGCCGGGCGGGGAAGCATTGCGTCGGTTTCCTCGGAGCGTTCTACCGGAGTTCTTGGAGGATCTTGAAGGTTCGAGATGGATACTGCCGAGAGAGTGCCGTCTTTCTTCGACCCAAAGGAGTTCGAGGATTGGAAGCGTGTCCGTGGGTGGAAGACAGGAGAAATCGCTGAGGCGTTCTATCGACATGTCCGGAACCTGAACGTAGCAGGAGCAGTTGTCGAAATTGGCAGCTACGCCGGGAAGTCCACGATTTGCATCGCCCGGGCGGTCAAAGACCGCCACAAGGGCCAACAAAAAATGGCGGCAATCGACAAGAGTTTCCAGCAGGACTTCATTCCCAACCTGCGTCGGTTCGGCGTCGCCGCGTTCGTGAATCCAATCAATGCGATGACCACACAGGCGGCCGAAACTTGGAACGAGCCCATCGCTTTTCTCTACTATGATGGCTTCACGGACCGACAAGCCCTGACAGATTTCATCGTCTGGGACCATTGGATTGCTGTGGGGGGAACTGTTGCACTGGACAACACTGCGGGGTTCTGGGTTGGTCCAGGACTGGCCGTACAAGCAGCCATCGGCTCGGGGGCCTATCGCTGCGTGGAGGACGTTTGCGGGGTCACCTTCCTTCGCAAGAAAAGGCCCATTGAGAACATCGGTGAGCATCCCCGTGGCGAGGGTACGCTGCGAGCGCACTTGGATTACGTGGGAGCATGGACGGGAGCGTTTACGCTCGATCTCGAGCGCCCAAGACCGGTTTACAATCATCGCCAGCCGGTCTCACATCGGGTGCGCCGGTCTCTCATCAAGGGCTGGCGAAAGGGATGGCGACTACTCAGACGCTCACCTCCCGCGCGGGCTACACCAGCATTGAGTGAAGCGTCACAGATACTGTCGCGGCTGGAACGACAGGTTGCGCCTGACTCGACAGCGGCTCCTTCGATCGCCTATCTCAAAGCGTGCTTGGCGCTTCGGCAGGGGCGGCTGTCCGATGCTATTCCGATACTCATCCGCCTTTCAGATCTGCCGCTAGACTCTGCATTCATGAACTATCGCCTCGGCGTTCGCGAAACGGCCCTCTTGCGTCTCGGCCAGGCTTATGACCTGCAGGGGGACCGAACCAAAGCACAGCGCACATACCGTGAATTGCTCCAGATGGCTGAGACCATGGAAATCGCCGGTGCCGCCAAACGGTGGTTGGACGAGCCTTTCAAACGGGCGGAGCCTGCTGAGGGCAAACTGCTTCGAGAGTACGTCGCCAACGACCCGCTTGGCCGCTACAGGAGCTCGTTCTTTCCTGCTCAGTAGTGGTTCAAAGTTGCAGGGACAACCAGGGCCGCCTCGTCTCGGAGCGCGCCGGGAGCCGCACACGACGATGTTCAGCCGCTCATGTCTTGTTGTCGCCCACCCTGACGATGAGATCCTCTGGTTTAGCTCGATCCTGTCTCGCGTAGACCGAGTGATTCTTTGTTTTCTGGCGAACCCCGCTGTACCGGATCGAGGGCCGGCACGAAGGAGAGTGCTCGACCGGTATCCGATGAACCACATTGAATGCCTCGAGCTGGATGTTCCGCTGACGCAGCAATGCTGTGACTGGAGCAACCCGACCGTCTCCGAGTTTGGGCTCCAACTGCCAGAAACTGCTCGCCGCCGCTACGAGCATTCGTTCGCCGTCCTTCAGACTCGGCTGCGAAAGGAGCTCTCGGGTTGCGAAAATGTGATAACTCACAACCCGTGGGGAGAGTACGGAAACGAGATGCACGTGCAGGTACACAGGGTAGTCGAGTCGCTCCGCGGCGACCTCGGCTATCGCCTGTGGTTCTCCAACTACGTCTCGGCGCGAACCTCTGCCTTCGTAGAGCGATTCATGCTCGGCCCCTATGCCGAGCCCGTTTGCTTCGCAACGGAGATCGACTTGGCTCATCGCGTGCGCGACCTGTATATCGCTGAGGGGTGCTGGACGGTGCCGATGGATTACGTTTGGTGTGAGAGTGAGTGCTATAACAGGATGCCAAATCCCGACGAGCGCGCGTCCAACCCGGAGCGAAGAGCCTTTCCCTTGAATCACGTCTCATGGGAACAGTCGCGGCCTCTACTTTCGTTGCCGCGGCGAATTTTGGCGCGGAGCAACCGATTGTTGCGGGCCTGGGCGCGGCGATCGGTACGACGCTAGCGGGCTAACGGCAACGGGCGCGGCTACGAGAGGTCGCTCTCTCGGATGCCGTGGCGCTTGATCATCTCGTTGAGGGTCGTGGGCTTCACGCCCAGGAGCCTGGCGGCTTCCTTCTGAACCCAACCCGTCTTGCGGAGCGCGTCGACGATGAGCTGCTTCTGAAACTCCTGCACGACGTCCTTCATCGGTAGGCCCTCCGGAGGCACCGTCATCAACGGCATCGACGGGTCGAACGTCATCGGTTCGATGTACTCACGGATGAGCTCGCCGCTGATATCTCCGTCGGGCGGCGCCAAAACAACGGCGCGCTCGATGGCGTTCTCCAGCTCGCGTACGTTGCCGGGCCAAGAATGGCCCTTGAGCAGCTCGAGAGCGTCGTCGCTGATGCGCAGGTTCGCGCGGCCATTCTCGCTGCCGTACTTGTCGAGGAAGTACTGGGCCAGCAACGGGATGTCGTCGGCCTTGTTGCGCAACGGCGGCAGCGTCATCGAAATGACGTTGATGCGGTAGTAGAGGTCCTCTCGGAAGGTGCCCGCAACGATCATCCTCTTGAGGTCGTCGTTGGTCGCCGCGATCAGGCGAACGTCGACCTTCACCGTGTCGACCGAGCCCAGGCGCATGAATTCCTTCTCCTGAATCACGCGCAGCAGCTTGGCCTGTACGTCGAGGCCGATGCTGCCGATCTCGTCGAAGAAGATCGATCCGCCGTCGGCTACCTCGAAGAGGCCCTTCTTGCTGGCAACGGCACCGGTAAAGGCCCCCTTCACGTGCCCGAAGAGATTGCTCTCGAGCAGATCTGACGGCATCGAACCCGAATTGACGACGACGAAGGGCTTGTCAGAGCGGGCGCTGTTGGCGTGAATCGCCTTCGCCACCAGCTCTTTTCCGGTGCCGCTCTCGCCCTGGATCAGAATCGTCGAGCGCGACGGCGCCGCCTGCTCGATCAGGCTGTAGACCTCCTGCATGTAACGGTTCTTGCCGACGATGTTCTCGAAGCGGTACTTGTCCTTGAGCGCCTTGCGAAGCGTCTTGACCTCTTCTTCGAGCTGGCGGTTGCGGATGGCGTTCTGCAGCACCACCAGCACCTCGTCGTTCTTGAAGGGCTTGGTGATGTACTCGTGGGCACCCTGCTTCATCGCTTCGACGGCGGATTCCACCGACGCGAAGGCGGTCACCATGATGACCGGCAGCGAGGCGTCGATCTTACGTAGCTGCTGCATGGTCTCGATGCCGTCGATCCCCGGCATCATCAGATCGACGATGGCGCAGTCGTAGAGGTGCTCCTGGGCGAGCTCGACGCCCTCCTCCCCGGAGCCGGCGACATCGACGCCGTAGCCCTCCTCGCGCAGAAAGTCGCCGAGGATCTCCTGCATAATCAACTCGTCGTCGACGACGAGGATGGACGCCAATTCAGACATTTCGTTGATCCAGCTCGACAGCCGTGGTCACAAGCAGGCTAGCTCGCGGCGCGCGCCCGACCGGCATCCGCCACCGGCAGCACGACGCGGAAGACCGTTCCGGTCGCTTCGCTACGCACGGTGATCGTGCCGCGATGCTCTTGAACGATGCCGTACGTCACCGAGAGGCCGAGACCGCTTCCCTTGCCGGTGCCCTTGGTGGAGAAAAACGGGTCGTAGATCTTGTGGATCTGCTCTTTCGGAATGCCCGTGCCGGTGTCGGCGACCTCGAGAATGACTTCGCCGTTTCGCTGCGCCGTCCGGATCGTGAGGTCGCCGCCGTTCGGCATCGAGTCGCGGGCGTTCAGTACCAGGTTCATGAGAACTTGCTGCAGTTTTCCGGAATCCCCCCACACCGGAGGCAGCGACTCGCCGAGCTCGGTGTCGACGTGCACCTTGCGCTTCGACAGTGGAAGCTCGGCAAGCGCCAGCGTTTCGTCGACCACTCCGTTGATGTCGACGGCCTGCATCTCGGAGGCCTGCTGGCGGGAGAAATTCAGCAGGCTGTTGACGATGCTCGACGCCCGGAAGGTCTGCTTTTCGATCTTCTCGAGGATCGCCCGGCGCGGATCACTCTCGGGCATCTTGCGCTGCATCATCTGGACGTAGCTGGAAATACCTGTGAGCGGCGTGTTCACCTCGTGGGCGACACCGGCGGCGAGGAGGCCGATCGACGCCAGGCGGTCGGCCTGTCGCAGCTGGGTCTCGAGCTCGGTCTGGTCGGTGACGTCGTCGACGAGGACGACCGTCGGTTGGCGGCCTCTCTCGCCCGCCAGCGGGGCCACCGAGATGTTGACGATACGGTCGACGTCGTTGCGGTTGCGCAGCGCCACCCGGTAGGCCGAAGCGATGGACTCGGAGCCCTCCTCGACGCGGTCGCGCGCCTGCTGCAAAGCCGCCGAGAAGCTCGCCGGAAACAGCTCGTCGACGTGCTTGCGGATCGCCTCGTTGGCGGGCATCCCGTGGGTTTGTTCCATGGAACGGTTCCACGAGCGCACCCGGCCGTCGGTGTCGAGCACCATGACGCCAACCTTGATGCTCTGCACGATGTTCTCGTTGTAGTCCTTGAGACGCTCGAATTCCCGGGCCCGGGCATGTGCCTGACGGTAGAGCAGCGCGTTGTCGAAGGCCAACGCGGCGTGCGAGGTCAGCATCTGCAGGACCTTCAGGTCTTCGGACGATAGGTAGTCGCCCGACATCGTGCGGCCGAGGGCGAGCAACCCGAGCACTTCGCCTTTCACGACCAGCGGCAAGAAATACGCCAGGTCTTCTTCAGCGATCAGGTCGCGGTCCTGGGGGAACTCCTCGAGCAGATTCATCATGTCGTCGATATAGAGGAACTCCCGGTTGGCGAGCGCCGCCGCGAGGAACTTCGAGAAGGCCTTCGACAGCTGTGGGCCGTCGCTCATCGAGCCATCCGCGGCTACGAGGCGCAGGCGCGAGCCCCCTTCCTGCTGCAGCAGCACGGCGATGCGACCCACCGCCACCATCTTGCGAACTCGTTGGACCAGCAGGGCCACGACCTGGCCAAGGTCGAGCTCGGCGTTGAGCTCGCGAGAGAAGTCGAGGATGCCGCGCCGCGACCGGTAACGCTCGCGGTAGTAAAGGCGGTCGAGCCCCTCTTGGATCCGGTCGCGCAGCGGCGCGAACGCCATGGCGACGAGCAAGGTCGCAAGAAAGGCGCCGGCAACGGCGATCTCCGGGTCGATCACCACACGAATCAGCCGATCGGCGCCGACGTACACGCCGAGCACGGCAAGAACGGTGACCGCGTACGCAAGGACCCGTTTCAAGATGATCTCGACGTCCCAAAGCCGGAACCCTACCGCCGCATACCCGAAGCAGATCGGGATGAGAACAAAAGGAAGCACGGTGAGCTCGAGGAGCGGATTCGTTACCCCGAAGACGTACAACGGCACGTAGACCGCAACGAAGGGGAACATCCCGATCGCCAGTCCGCCAATCAGCCAGGTGAGACGGCGGCGCTCCATCGGCACCTCCGCGACCCAGTACCTGTGGGCGATCAGCAAGAGCCCGAGAACGATGGCGGCGAAAAAGTATACGAGGTCGAGGTTGTTGAGAAAATCGAACGTGCGGTAGGACGAACTTGGCGTCATCTGCCAAGAACCGCCAGCCTGGAAGAGGACGATGAGGACGATGTAGGAAAAAAACAGCAGCACGCCGGGGCCGAAAATGCCGGCCATCCAGGCGGTCCGGTGTTCGGCAAACGCCGGCTTCGGCCGCGGGAACGTCAGCGTGAAGTAGAGGAAGAGCCCGGGCAGCAGGTTGCGCGCCAGTTGATCGACCCAATAGATCGCGTTGTTGAACGCGTCGCCGTCTCTCGTGGGGTAAAGGACGGTGACGCCGTACAGCGCTATCGCGAGGCAGAAGAAACGCATCTCGACACCTGAGAACCCACCCGCACCAGTTTCCGTCTCGCTCCGGCGCATCAGCACAAACACGGCGGCGACCAGTGACACGCCTCCGACCAGGCAGAGATACAGGAAGACGGTGTTATCGAGCGGTCGGCCACCGACGATCACCGAGAAGTCCAACGTTTGGTCGCCGCGCTCGACCAGGTAGGTTACCTGAGTTCCCGGGATCAGCGGCCAAAGAACGCTGTCGACGTAGTCGGGCGGGTCCACCGGGATGCTGAGCCCGCTGATCGCCACCAGCCGGTCGCCGGGCAGGATCCCTGCCCTGTCGGCCGGACCGTCCGCTTCGATCTTGGCGGCCACCCTCGCACCGTCGTTCACCTCCCAGACGACCCCGTCGATCCGCTGTTCGAAGTGGAGTCGGTTGACGACGCTGACGACACCCAGGAACACGAGGACGCCGGTGAGGGCGACCAAGCCGATCAACCTGAGCGTATCAACGCGTTGTTGCTGGGCTGTCATCTGGGCTGCTTGTTCCCCGGGTTAACGGCTCTCGTCATGTTCCCCTTACCGGCAAGGATCACCACCTATTAACGTTAGCAAACCTCGTACCACATTCGAACACGCGAACGCTCCAAAATTCGCCTTTGTTCATCCAATTTGGCACTTCTGATTTAGGCACTCCACCGTGCAGGTCAATTCGATTGGCAACACCCAA
>JADFNY010000301.1 GCA_022563115.1 Acidobacteriota bacterium
ACGAGTTATTGGAGTAAAGGAGGCGGTTCTCCACCAGGTCACGGAAGTTGACTTGGGCGCGGATCGTGACCAGGAAGTTGGTGGCCTCCTCGTCGGCGAGCCCGATCGGCGTCAACGTGAACTCGATGATGGTGCCGGTGAGCTCGGCGTCGGCGTTCTGTGAGTCGGCGACCATTGTGAAGTTTCCGCGCGAGACGAACTCGCGGGTCACCGCGTCCGTGATGCGTACCTCGACCTCGAACCGAGACGTCGTGTTGGCGAACGTCGGGATCGCGACCGTCCGGATGTACTCCGGCAAGAATGAACCGGTGCCGACCAGCGAGTAGCCGCAGCTCGCGCTACTGCCGACCGTCAGGGCGAACAGCAACACCAACGGCGCCCTTCGAAGCGTCGGCGGCCGAGCGCTGGTCATTGCGTAATCAGGCTGACGATCTTGCCGGGCACCACCACGGTCCGCACGATCGTCCGTCCATCGATGTGCTTTGCCACGTTGGCCTCCTTCAATGCTTCGGCTACCAGCGCGTCGTTGTCGTCGAGGTCGACGGAGACCTCGATACTACCGCGCACCTTGCCGTCTACCTGCACGGCAAGGCTGATGGTTTCGCGCTCGAGCACGCCGGCATCGTACGTCGGCCACAGCTGATCGGCGACGTATTCGCGATGGCCCAGCATCTCCCAGAGCTCCTCAGCGAGGTGTGGCGCGAACGGCGAAAGCAGGGCGACCAGGCGCTCGAAGACATCACGGTACAGCCATGCTGAGGTCCCGGCGTCGGCAACCGGCACCGCTGCCACCGCCGCGTCGCATTCGTTCAGCAGTTCCATGAGCGCCGCGACCGCGGTGTTGAAGTGCAGCCGCTGTTCGACCTCGTCGGTCACCCGCCGCGTCGTGTCGTGCGCCTTGCGCCGCAGCTCGACGAGCGCCTCGGGGAGCTCGCCTTCGTCGCCGCTCGGCGCCACCCCCTCGAGCGCCGCCCGCGACCTGGCGATGAGCGTGAACATCCGATTGAGGAATCGCCTGCATCCAATGATGCCGCCCTCGTCCCACTCGAAGTCCCTCTCCGGGGGGGCTGCAAAAAGCACGAAGATGCGTGTCGCGTCGACGCCGTAGCGGCTCACCATCTCGTCCGGATCGACGACGTTACCCTTCGACTTCGACATCGCCGTGCCCCCCATCAAGACCATGCCCTGCGTCAGCAGACGGGTTACCGGCTCGCGGACCGAGAGCAAGCCGAGGTCGGCCATCGCCTTGCAGAAGAAGCGAAAGTACAGCAGGTGGAGTACGGCGTGGGTGATGCCGCCGATGTAGATGTCGACCGAGAGCCAGTAATCGGCGGCGCTGCGGTCGAAGGGGTGCTCTTCGTCGTGCGGTGAGAGGTAGCGGAGGTAGTACCAGGACGAATCGACGAAGGTGTCCATGGTGTCTGTTTCACGCCGCGCCGCGCCGCCGCAGGTCGGGCAGTCGACGTTGACGAAGGATTCGACGTGCCCCAACGGCGAGCCCCCCTCACCGGTGAGCTCCACTTCCTCCGGCAGGGTCACCGGTAAGTCGGCATCAGGCACCGGAACGACGCCACAGTCGGGGCAATAGATAATCGGAATCGGCGTCCCCCAGTAACGCTGTCGTGAGACGCCCCAATCCTTGATCTTGTAGTCGACCGCCGCGTCGCCGAACCCTCCGGCGCGGGCATCCTCGATCATCCGTTGCTGCGCGTCTTCGGACGTCATGCCCGCATAGTCGCCGTTGGCCGGCAGCAGGACGCCGTACAGCGGCACCGCCTCTTCCATCGCGCCGGGGTCGTTGATCCACGCCGGGGCATCTCCCTCGGACGGCCCGATCACCGGGCGAATCGGCAGGGCGCACCCACGGGCGAACTCGAAGTCGCGCTCGTCGTGCGCCGGTACCGCCATGATCGCGCCGGTGCCGTAGTCCATCAGCACGAAGTTGGCGATCCAGATCGGCAAACGCTCGCCGCTGAACGGGTTGACGGCGTAGTGACCGGTGAAGATCCCCGCCTTCTCACCCTCCTCTCCCGGCCGTTGGCGGCGATTCATCTTCTCGAGCTTGTCGATCGTGTCGGCGAACTCCTCGGCGTCGAGTCCGGCATCGGCCCCGGGGCCCTGCTCGTACCAGCGCCGCGCCAACGGATGCTCCGGAGCCAACACCATGAACGTGGCGCCGAAAATGGTGTCGATCCGGGTGGTGAAGATCTCCAAGCCTTCGTCGCTGTCATCGACGCCGAACGTGACCCGCGCCCCGTGGCTGCGACCGATCCAATTGCGCTGCATCGTGCGGACGCGCTCCGGCCAGCCATCGAGGCCATCGAGACCATCCAGTAGCTCGTCGATGTACGCCGTGATGCGGAAGAACCACTGCGACATGCGGCGCTCTTCAACCACCGAGCCGCAGCGCCAGCACAGTCCCTCTTCCACCTGCTCGTTGGCCAGCACCGTCTCGCAGGACGGGCACCAGTTCAGCAGCGCTTCCTTGCGGTAGGCGAGGTCGCGCTCGAGAAAGCGCAGGAACAGCCACTGGTTCCAGCGGTAGTACTCGGGCATGTGGCTCGCAATCTGCCGGTTCCAATCGTAGGCAAACCCCATGTCCTGCAGCTGGTTGCGCATTACCTCGATGTTCTGCCGCGTCCAGATAGCCGGGTGGGTGTGGTGCTCAATAGCGGCGTTTTCCGCCGGCATGCCGAACGAGTCGAAGCCCATGGGGTGCATGACGTTGAACCCGCGCATGCGACGGAAACGGGCGACGACATCGCCGATCGAGTAGTTACGCACGTGCCCCATGTGGAGCTTGCCAGAGGGATACGGGAGCATCTCGAGGCAGTAGTACTTGTCGCCGCCTTCGCCCTGGGTGGCGCGATAAACGTCGTCCGCCGCCCAGCGCTCCTGCCACTTCGATTCGATGCTGCTCGGGTCGTACTTCATATTCTAGCGAGCGCTGGTGAACGTGCGATGGATCTGGCGCGTGCCCCACAAGACCCATGCGCGGCACCCCCGGGAGTTCTTCAGCACCCTGTTAGGCCCTCACGCGCTTGCTCATGCCGTCCAGCAAACCGTTGATGAACGGTCCGGCCTCGGGGTCGGCGAACCGCTTCGAGAGCTCGACCGCCTCGTCGATGACCACGGCCGCAGGGGTTTCGTCCTCGTAGATGAGCTCGTAGCCACCGAGGCGCAAGATGCTTTTCTCGACCAGGCCGAGCCGATCCAGGCGCCAGTGGCGACTTTGCTCGGAAATCATAGCGTCGATCTCGTCAGCGTGCGCCACAGTACCGAGCACCAGCGACTCGGCGAAGCGCTTCAGGTCGGCATCCACACGGCCATGGCTTTCCCAATAGCCCTGCAGGATGAGCTCCGGGTCGGCCCCGGTCACCTCCCACTGGTAGAGGCACTGGATGGCGCTTTCACGAGCTCGACGACGCTTGCCCATCGGAATGACTTTCTGCCGAGATCGACGAGAAGAGGTTCACCATCTCGATCGCCGCCATCGCGGCTTCGGCTCCCTTATTGCCCTTGCCGCCTCCGGCGCGTGCCTCGGCATGGTCGCGATGCTCGCAGGTCAGGACCCCGAAAATCGCCGGGACCCCCGAACGAACGCCCACCTCCTGGATGCCTTGGACGACGGCCGAACACAGGTACTCGAAGTGCGGCGTCTCGCCCTTGATCAACGCCCCCAGGCAGATGATCGCGTCGAAGCGGCCGTCGGCAAGGCGCGAGGCCGTCATCGGCAGCTCGAAGGCCCCGGGGACCTCATAAACGACAATGTCGTTGCCCGCGGCGCCGTGCGCGGCCAGGGTCGCCCGCGCTCCATCCAAGAGCGCTCCGGTGATGTGGCGGTTGAAGCGGCTCACGATCACCGCGAAGCGGAATCCCGCCGCTGCGTCCGGGCCCAGGTCGAGGTGTTGGCGCGATTCACTCATCGGTCGAGGTGACAGGAGGTCAACGGTGAAAGACGGCACAGTTTAGCAGGGTGCTGAAAAACTCTCGGCGGTGTCGTTACGGGCACGCTGCCCGTAACCCTTTGGGCGCATGGGGGTTGCTGCAGACAGCACACTATCGCTGGTAGCGGTTGACGTTGGCGTTGTGTTCCTGCAACGTCCGCGAGAAGGCGTGCGACCCGTCGTTCCGCCCGACGAAGTACAGGTACGCGGTCTCCGCCGGGTGCAGCGCGGCCTCGATGCTGGCCTCGCCCGGGTTGCCGATCGGTCCGGGCGGCAGGCCGGCAAAACGGTAGGTGTTGTACGGCGACTCGTTGACGAAGTCAGCGCGTCGAATGTTGCGATCGGTGCGCCCGTCGAGCCGCAGGGCGTACAGCAGGGTCGGGTCGCACTGCAGTAGCATGCGCCGTTCGAGGCGGTTGTGGTAGACGCCCGAGACCAGGGCGCGTTCGCCGGCCTGGCCGGTCTCGGCCTCGACCAGGGAGGCGATCGTCAACACCTCACGGACCGAGAACCCAGCGGCTTCCGCCTCCGCCGCGCTCGACGCCGTCCACACCTGCCGGAAGCGGTCCACCATCATCTCGACGATGTTGTCGGGCGCGGCGCCGTACGGTGCATGATAGGTGTCGGGGAACAAATAGCCCTCCAGGTCGGTCGCCTCAACGTCGAGATCGGAAATCAGCGCTGCGTTCCCGGTCGTCTCCCAGGCTTCCTCGTAGGTGCCGAACCCGGCCTCAGAAAGCGCTTCGGCGACCTGCCAGCGGGTAGCTCCCTCGAGGACCGTGACCGCAGCCAGCACTACGCGGCCCTCGGTGATGACCTCGATCACTTGTCGGAGGTTTGCCGAGCCCTGAAAGCGATATTGCCCGGTATGGATCTCGCCCTCCGTGCCGCTCCATCGCATCCACCAGCGCAGGTCCCGGGCGCTGCGGATCACGCCCGTCTCCTGGAGCAGCACGCCGACCTCGCCTGCCGACACACCCGGTGAAATTGCCAGGTCCACCGCCGCGCCGGCGTTGCCGT
>JADFNY010000302.1 GCA_022563115.1 Acidobacteriota bacterium
AGTCGGTGATGCCCGCCTCGTCGAGGGCCGCACGGGCGCTCGTCAGATGCGGCAGCATCAGCTCGTACTCCTGGATGAGCTGCTTCAGCTCGGCCTTCTTGGCCTCCAGCTCGCCAATCAAGCCTTCAAGTTTTCCTCTACCCTCGCCCATCAGGGCCCACCTTCTGGCACAAGAAACCGCCGTTCCTCTAAGCATATCAACTGTCGAGAGGAACGTCTTTCCTAGTCGGCACTTCCGGCAAGGATAAGTCGTTTTTCGTACCTTCTAAAGACAAAAAATCACTTATAGCTAGAATTAGTTGAATATAGTCTCTATAAGTCAGAAGAAGGCAACCGACCGGGTGTGTCCAGCAGGCCGTGGCAAATCCCAAGAGCCCTTAGCACCCTGCCTGCTGCCCCGGCTGCCACAACGGCTCGTCTACGCCGGCTTCCCGGTTCTCGAAACGCGCCATCACGAACAGCGCGTCGGAGAGACGGTTCAGGTACGGCACCATCTGGTCGCCGACGTCCTCCTCGCGGGCCAGCGAGACGACACGCCGCTCCGCCCGGCGACAGACGGTTCGCGCCACCTGAAGAACCGCCGCAGCGGGCGAGCCACCCGGCAGGATGAAGTTCTCGAGCGGCCCGACGACCTCGGTCAGCTCGTCGATCAGCCCCTCGAGTGCGTCGACGTGCCGCGCCGCGATACGCGGCACGTCGAACTCGGGGTTCTCGCTCTCGGGGGTGGCCAGGTCGCCGCCGAGATCGAATAGTTGGTTCTGAATGACGGCCAGCTCGGTGCTCAACCGCTCGCACACGCCGACGGCGAGGGCCTGACCGATGCACGAGCTGAGCTCATCGACAGTGCCGTACGCCTCGACCCGCAGCGAGTCCTTCGCCACCTTGGTGCCGGCGCCTAGGCGCGTTGCGCCGTCGTCCCCGGTGCGCGTGTACAGCTTGCTCAACCTGGCCATGTCGTCTCCTTCCTAGCGGAGTTTGCACCATGGAGCGGGCGCCGTTCCAGCGCCGGCCGCAGTTACCGGGACAACGCGAGGGTGAGACCGAAGTACCCGCTGAGGCCCACGGTGCCGAAGCCGAGCACCTCTTCGTAGGCGGTGTCGAAGAGATTGTCGATACGGGCGCGAACCCGTAAGGCGTCGAGTAGCTGATAATCGACCGCCAGGTTGACGATCGCGAAGCCCTCGAGACGCTGGCGCCCGTTGACCCCGTTGTCGAAGCTCTCCCCCTTGGCGCGCAGCTCGCTCCACAAACGGAGGCCGTCGACCGCGCGTACCGTGATCCGGACACTTCCCTGGTGGCGCGGACGGCGGATGAGCTGGTCGTCGCTGCCCTCGGGAGTCGCCTCGGTCAACGTGTAGTTGCCCGACAACGTAACGACACCGTTCGACCTGTACTCGCCGCTGATCTCGGCACCCGCCGTAGTGACATGCCCGAGGTTCTCCGGTCGCCTGGAAACGAAATCGAATTGGATCAGCTCGCTGATGTCGTTGTAGAAGAACGTAACATCGAAACGCACCTGGGGAGAAAGAAGGAACGCTTCGACGCCAAGGTCGAACCCGACGCTCTCCTCGGGCTGTAGATCAGGATTGCTGAAGCCCGGGAAGTAGAGGTCGTTGAGGGTCGGCGCCTTGAAGCCGGAACCCACCGAGCCATGTACCCGAACTACGTCGGTGGCGTCCACCGTTGCCGTGGCGCGGCCCGTCCACTTGCTGCCGAAGGCGCTGTGGTCCTCGAAGCGCACCCCGCCGGTGACCTGCGCGCGATCGGCGATGCGGATGCGATCCTGCACATAAACACCGATGAAGTCGACCTTTTCTTTGAAGCCACCGGCGCCGAAACCGCTTCGACTCACCGATGTCGCCTGCTCGCGGCGATACTCGAGGCCGGCGACCAACTTCTGGTCGGCGGGGAGGTCAACCTCGTTCTGCCAATCGACCTCGCGGATCGAGGAATCGAGCTCGAAGCCGGTGAAAAAATCCTCGGGCGTATCGGTGGTCAGATCGGCCTCCGAGGCCGAGATCTCGACAATCGAGGAGATGCCGGCGCCTTCGTAGCCGAGCGCGCCGCCGATGATGATCTCGGCGCTGGTCTGCAGGTTGACCAGGTTATCGACGGGGCCCACGACGAAGTCGAACCCGTCGAAGTCGAGGTCGGTGTCGAAGCCGCGGACGAAGCCGCGCGCCACCACGCCGCTGTCCGACGCGTAGTCGATGCGACCGTTGTAGGAAAGGTTCGTATAGCCATCGGGCTCGGTATGGCCGTTGGCTTCGCTGGCGGTCGAGAAGCCGCCGCTGTCGAAGTAGGAAATCCCGCCGATCAGGCGTGTGGAGCCGGTCTGCCCGCTGCCCCAGGTGTGGAACCGGCTGGTCCTGTAGGAGCCGCCGTCGGCCTCGACACCCCAGGTCCCCGCGCCGGCGCCACGCGCGGTGATCACGTTGATGACACCGCCGATCGCCTGTGAGCCATACAAGCTGCTCTGCGGGCCGCGCACGACCTCGATGCGATCGATCTGGTCGGCTGCTAGCTGGATCCCAGAGATATCGTAGGCGCCGGTGGTCGGCGAGTTGACCTTGAAACCGTCGATCAGCAATAGCGTGTGGCTGGTATTGCTGCCGCGCACAAACACCTGCGCCAGCGACCCAGCCGGGCCGCCGCGGACCACGTTCACACCGGGTGCGAACTGCAACACGTCGATGAGCCAGCGGGCGCCGCTGGCGGCGATTTCCTCACGGGTGATCACCGAGACGCTGCTGCCGATGTTGCGGATGTTCTCGGCTTCGCGGTCCGCGGTGACGATGACTTCTTCGTCGTAGCGGATCGGGCCCCGACTATCCTGCTGGCGGGCTGGTGGAGCCTGCCCCGGCGCCCCTCCCTGCTGTGAACCCGGGCCGGCGAGCCTCCGGCCCTCCATGGGTGCACCGCTTGCGCTCGGCGTTAGGGCGACAGCGATGAAAAAGAAAAGAGCAACAACGAGAAAGCGGGGCTTCATCGGCATCCTCCTCTGATGCCCGGTGAGAAGCCCCGCGAGAGGGGACAGCCTGGCTACATCACCTCCCGCGAGGGCCAACCCAGTCGGGTTGGTTACGGTCTCCTGGCTTACGGATCAACCTACTCGCCGCGCCTTCCCAGGCGGGTACCCAGTGGCTTTGCCGGCGGGTCGCCGCCATCTCCCGATGGCGACGCCCGGCCGTTGCGGCTTTCGTCCCCGATCACAGTTGCGGGGCAGCGCGGGATTTGCACCCGCTTCCGGATGTCAAACATTCAATGAACTGGCACAGTAGTAGCATGCGCAACGCGCCGACGCCAAGCGACGGCTTCGCCGGTCCGCCCCGCGCGGCCCGCGCCGGTCTCTGCTCCCGACTTCTGTCGGCGGTTTCTCTCGTCTTGATCGCCGCCACGGCGTGCACCGGTGCGGGCGGGAGCGGAGGAAGCATCCTCGTGCTGGCAGCGGCGAGCACGATCGACGCACTGGAAGCCGCGGTGAGCGACTTCGAAGGCGAAACGGGCATCGACGTCGAGATCAGCTTCGGCCCGACCTCCACCGTGGCGCTACAGATCGAACAGGGTGCCCCGGCCGATCTCATGCTGTCCGCCAACCGGGAGTGGGCCGACTACGTCGAGGAGCGGGTTGCGGTACAACGGCGCGTCACGCTGGTGGGCAACCAGCTCATCGTCGTCAAGCCGGCGGCGAAGGGACCGGAAGACGGCGTTGGGTCGAGCTTGCGGGAGTTTCTTGGTGACCCGCGGCGGCGTTTCGCAATCGCCGATCCGCAGTCGGTGCCGGCGGGGATCTACGCCCGCCAGGCGCTGCGGGCGCTCGGCTTCTGGGAATCTGTCGAGCCGCGCCTCATCCCCACCATCGACGTCCGCGCGGCGCTGGCGCTGGTTGCCCGAGACGAGGTCGACGGCGGCTTCGTGTACGCAACCGACGCCGCGAGCAGCTCCGATATCACCTACGTCGACAGCATCGACCCCGTGTTCCACGATGCGATCGAATATCCTCTACTGCTGCTCGCCGGGGCCGGCGAGGAGGCGGCAGAGTTGTTCGAGTTTCTCGTCTCCGCCCGCGGCCGGACGCATTTTCTCGATCGGGGCTTCACCGACCCCGGCCGGTAGGAGCCGCGGAACATTCGATCCGAGGCGCGCTGCCGACCGTGTGGACAGAGGCATGAGCATGGGCCTGAGCAATGCCGAATGGACTGCCGTCGCCTTGAGCGTCCGCGTCGCCCTGGTGGCGATGCTGACCTCGCTGCCGTTCGGCGTCGCCGTCGGATGGCTGCTCGCCCGCCGCGAGTTCCACGGCAAGTGGCTGATCGAGACCCTGGTGAACCTGACCCTCGTGCTTCCGCCGGTGGTCACCGGCTACCTGCTGCTGCGAATGTTCGGCAGGCAGAGCTGGTTCGGGGCGTGGCTCGAGGGTACGCTCGGAATCCAGATCGCGTTCACCTGGTGGGCCGCCGCGATCGCCAGTGCGGCGCTCGGTTTTCCGCTCATGGTGCGGGCTATCCGGTTGGCCTTCCGCGGCGTCGACACCCGGCTCGAGGAGGCCGCACGGTCGCTCGGCTCGAGCCCGTTCGACGCTTTCTGGCGGGTCAGCCTGCCGCTGGCGCGCGGCGGCGTCATCGCCGGCGCGGTGTTGGCGTTTGCCCGCAGCCTGGGCGAATTCGGCGCCACGATCACGTTCGCCGGCAACATTCCGGGCGCCACCCAGACGCTGCCGCTCGCCGTGTTCTCGGAGATGAACCGCGCCGGCGGCGATGGAACGCTGCGGCTGGCGGTCGTCTCGGTCGTCCTCGCCGCGGCGGCGCTGGCAAGCAGCGAGTGGCTAGAACGGCGGGGGGCGGGGCCATGACGCTGCAGGTACGCTGCGAGCACCGCTTCGAGAGCGGCTTCGACCTCGCCTTCGATTTCGGCTCTGAACATCGCCCCACCGCGCTGTTCTGCCCCTCGGGGGCGGGAAAGACGTC
>JADFNY010000303.1 GCA_022563115.1 Acidobacteriota bacterium
GGGGAGGCGGTTGCGGAAGAAGCGTCGCCGGAGGGACAACCGGGGACGCTTGCCGTTTTCGGTATCGAGCTCCGCAGCGGGGTGCCGGTCGAGATGCCGTTGTACATCGGGCCGAAGGATTACGACCGGCTCGCCGCCGAAGGACACGAGCTCGAGCGTGTCGTCGACTACGGCACGTTCCGGATATTGGCGCGACCGGTCGCGGTGACGCTCGAGACGCTGTACGACTTCACCGGTAACTACGGCTTGGCGATCATCCTGGCGACCTTCGGTGTGCGTTTGATCTTCTTCCCGCTCAGCCATAGCTCGATGAAGTCGATGCGCAAGATGCAGCGGCTGCAGCCGCAGATGAACGCAATCCGCGCTAAGTACAAGGGTGTCAAGGACACCCAAAAGCGGCAGGAGATGAACGCCGAGGTGATGCAGCTCTACAAGGACAACGGCGTCTCACCGCTCGGCGGCTGCCTGCCGATGCTGCTGCAGATGCCGGTTCTGTTCGGTTTCTACGCTGCGATCTCGGTGTCGATCATCAGCCGGCATGCGCCGTTTGCGCTGTGGATCCAGGATCTTTCGAAGATGGACCCGTACTACGTCCTGCCGCTCCTGATGGGAGCCGCGATGTACGGCCAACAGCGCATGGCGCCCGCCACCGGCGACCCGATGCAGCAGCGTATCTTCCGGCTGATGCCGATCATGTTCACGTTCTTTTTTCTGACCTTCCCGAGCGGGTTGGTCATCTACTGGCTGGTCAACACCGGGTTGGGTATCGGCCAGCAGGCGTTCGTCAACCACCAGCTCGGTGGTGCAGACGCGATCGTCACACCGGGCCCTAAAGGCAAGCGGAAGAAGGGCTCGAAGGGTGGCGCGGCCAAGAGGAAAAAGCGAGGAAAACGATGAGCAAAGAAACTTTTGAAGGCCCTACCGCAGAGGCGGCCCTGGAGCAAGCGGCCGAGAAGTTGGGCGTTGCCGCCGCCGATCTCGAGCATGAGGTCGTTGAGGAGAAGCGAGATTTTTGGGGCACCGGCGACGACACCGTAACGATCGAGGCATGGGCGCGCACCGTAGAACCCGAACCGGAGCCGGAGCCCGAACCCGCTGCCGAGCCGGCAGCCGCTGGGAAGCCGGCGAGTGAAGCGGCGCCGCAAACGTCGGCAGCCCAGATCGCCGAAGATGACCACGCCGAAGCAGCGCCAGCAGCGGCCGACGGCGGTGGATTCTGGAGCGCCGACAACGACGACTCTACCGAAGAAGTGGAGGAGGAATCCGCTGAGGGGTTCGCAGCGGAAGTCGCAACAGACAGAGAAGCACAACCGGCACGCGCTGCAGGCGAGCCGGTTGCCGAAGGCGAAGGGGTCGAACCGGCGACGATTACCAAGCTGCTCGACCAGATCTTGCACGACATGGAGCTCGATTGCACCGTCGAGATCGAACCGCAGCCCGACGGGTTTCTCGCCACCGTCAGCGGCGACGACAAGGAGGCACTGCTCGAGGGCAACGGCCGTGGCCTTTCGGCGCTCGAGTTGATCACCAACAACGCTTTTCGGCACAAGCTGCCGGCCGGCAACAAGGTCCGAGTTGACGCCGGCGACTTCCGCTCGCGCCGCGATGAGGAGCTCTCGGACCTCGCGTTGCAGGTCGCACACAGCGCCAAACAATCCGGACGCACGGAGGAAACCCAACCCCTGAACCCATATGAGCGCCGCCTCGTCCACCTGGCGCTCGCCGAGGACGCCGCGGTTACGACGGTTTCGCGAGGCAGCGGGTTCTTGAAAAACGTCCAGGTCATTCCCCAAGGCGGCGGCGGCGGGAACCGTGGTGGGCGGGGCCGCGGACGTCGTAGCTAACACGAACGCGTAACGATCGATGGAAACAGCCGCTGACCCCGCCATCGTCGAAGAGATCAGCCGGATTTTCCGCCAGCATCGCTTGCCGCTGGAACCTGGGCAGGCGCAGGCGTTTGCGGTGTATCTGGCGCTTCTGGAGCGCTGGAACGCGTCCATCAACCTCACTTCGATCCGCGACCGTACGATGGCTATCCAGCGGCACTTCGCCGAGCCGGCGATGGCGATGCAACTGCTCGGCGGTGCTGGGCCGGTGATTCTCTGTGCCGGATCTGGCGCTGGCTTCCCGGGTCTTCCCTTCAAGATCCTCGATCCGGAGCGGGAATGTGTCCTCGTGGAGGCCAACGGCAAAAAGGCGACGTTCATGCGAGAAGTCGCCGAGACGTTGGAGCTCGAAGATGTCACCGTACTCGAGGGTAGGCTCGAGGAAATGCTGGCGAGCGGCGAGTTGGAGGCGGAATCGGTTAACGTCCTGACGGCGCGGGCGTGGACTGGTTGGGCTGGTTTGCTGGGTCTCGGTGCTTCGCTGATGGTCCCCGGGGGCAGGGCGGTAATCTTTGTGGGCGACGAGACGCTCCGCGCCCTGCGCCGCCACCTGACGGATAGCGGCGAGCCGCCGGGCGATCCCGAATGGGCCCCGGCTGTGCACGCCGGATGGACCATCCGGCGCATCATCAACCTGCCACACCTCGATAAAGGATACGCGGTCAGTCTCGAGTTGCCGCAGGCTGAGGCCTCGATGCTTCCCGGGTGAGTTGAGCCCGGCTTGACCTACCGTCCGCAGTAACTTGATGCCTCCCGTTTCTTCTTGAATTCTTGCCACCCGCGGTAGCTTGAGGCCTCTGGTTCTTGTTTTCCGGCGCCCAAGCCCGCCGCCGATGTTCCACGTGGAACAGGCAACCCACATTGCTCAACCGGGTGCGTCGCCGTAGCACCCCGCTGAGAAATGCGGGCTAGTCGCCAATCTTACGGTGTTCTGCTAGTCTGCGCCCATGGCAAAGATCATCGCCATTGCGAACCAAAAAGGGGGCGTCGGCAAGACGACGACAGCGGTTAACCTGGCTGCAAACCTGGCCGCCGCCGAGTGGTCGACTCTGCTGATTGACCTCGATCCGCAGGGCAACGCTACCAGCGGCCTCGGCGTCACGGTCGACGACGACACCCCGAGCAGCTACGAAGTTCTCCTCGGTACCACGCCGGCGTCGGAAGCGGCGCGACCGGTTTATTTCGACAACCTGGAGTTGATACCGTCGGCGCGGCGGCTGGTGGGCGCGGAGGTCGAGCTCGTCGGCGTCGAACAACGCGAGTTTCAGCTCAAGCACGCTCTCGAAACGGCGCGTGAGCAGTATGACTTCATCCTGATCGACTGCCCGCCGTCGCTCGGACTGCTGACCGTGAACGCCCTGACCGCGGCTGACAGCACCCTGGTCCCGATTCAGTGCGAGTACTACGCGCTCGAAGGCTTGACCGATCTTCTCGATACGATCGGGCGTGTACGCACCGCGGTGAACCCCGGACTCTCCGTCGAAGGAATTCTCCTGACCATGGCCGACGAGCGCACCAACCTGTCGCGCCAGGTCGAGGCCGAAGTGCGATCACACCTCGAGGATCTGGTCTTCGACACGGTGATCCCCCGCAACGTGCGGCTCGGTGAAGCACCGAGCTTCGGCAAGCCCATCATCCTGTACGATCTGCGCTCCGTCGGGGCGCAGAGCTACCTATCCCTGATGCGTGAGGTCGTGAGACATGGAACGGAAGGCACTCGGACGGGGGCTTGACGCCCTCTTGCCTCAGGCGACACGGGCCGCGGTGCCGCCGCCGGACATCGTCGTTGCAGCAGAGAAGAGTGAACGGCCGCCCGGGGGCGTTTGGGAGGTCGACATCGACCGTATTCGGCCCAACCCGCGCCAGCCGCGTGAACACTTCGACGAGGAAGCGCTCGAGAGAATGGCGTCATCGCTGCGCGAGCGCGGCATGTTACAGGCCCTCATCGTGCGTCGCGAAGGCGACGGCTATCAGCTCATCGCCGGTGAGCGTCGCTGGCGCGCCGCGCAACGGGCCGGCTGGCTTCGCGTGCCGGTCGTGGTGCGCGAGGCCACGACGCTCGAGGCCCTCGAGCTGGCGCTGATCGAAAACCTTCAGCGCGAGGATCTCAACCCGCTCGAGGAAGCGCGGGCCTACGAGTTTCTCGCCAGCGAGGCGGGGCTCACCCAGGAGCAAGTGGCGGAGCGCGTCGGGCGGGAGCGCAGCACGGTTGCCAACTACCTGCGCCTTCTCGCCTTACCGGAGCGCGTCCAGGAGCTCTTGGTTGCAGGGTCCTTGAGCATGGGCCACGCTCGCGCCTTGCTCGGCCTGAAAGCGCCGGCGGCGCAGATCCGCATGGCCGAAACGATTGCCGTGCAAGGGTTGAGCGTTCGACAAACCGAGGGCCGTGTGCGCGCCGCACGGCGCCGGGCTTCGAAACCGGGGACAACGGGCGTGCAGGACCCGGATACCGTCGCGGCTCAAGAACGATTGAGCCGGGCGCTCGGCGCTCCGGTCAAGATTCGCGGCAAGGAAAAGGGACGCATCGAGGTTCGCTTCTCCTCGCTCGAAGAACTGGATCGATTGTACGAACAGCTGCTCAGCAGCGCAGGAGGTAAGGCATAATGAAAGACTTCGACGGCGAACTCGACGGACGCCTTGCCGAGGGAACGCACATCAACGGCACGCTGAAATTCGAGCGCGTAGTACAGATCGATGGACGTTTCGAGGGCAGCGTGAAGTCGGCCGGCAAACTGATCCTCGGGCCCACCGCGGAGGTGGATGCCGATATCGCCGTCGGCGAGCTCGAAGTACAAGGGACCTTGCGCGGCAAGGTGGAGGCGAAGCACCGTCTCCTGATCCGCGACGGCGGCGTCGTCGAGGCCAACATCGTCATCGGCAAGCTGGCGATCGAAAGCGGCGCGATCTTTCGCGGCAACTGCGAGATGCCAGCGCCGGAGATGTCGCCGCAGCCGGAAAAAAAGACCCGGCCCGCGATGCCGTCGCCCGCAAAGCCGCCGGTCGCTCCGGCAACCGCCGTGGTCAAGGGCCCGCGTAAGCCATAACGCCGCGCGGGACGCCGTCTAAGTTATTGA
>JADFNY010000016.1 GCA_022563115.1 Acidobacteriota bacterium
GAGGCGTGCCAGTAGGCTCAGTTCCTTTCGAGCCGCAGCAACCGCTCCTGCTGAATCGAGGCAGAAAACTGGAGTCTGTTGTCTTCTCATCTCGATCAGAGGAAGATGAGTGAGAAGTTAATGGCGCTTCTTCTCGAAGAAGTCGATCCGTGCTGTCAGGTCGCTCCGCGACGGATGCAGCTCCAGCCTGCGAGAAACGGGAATCCACTTGACCCGATACGAGGAACGGGAAATGCCCTCGTTCACACCAGCCACCGATCAGCAAAGACCAGAGTCCCAAACTCGCGCCAATCCTGAAGCGCACGAAGAAGCATGGCGCGATAGACGAGCTTCTTCCCGTCCTGTGCAACGCTGGCGACCCTGCGCTCGATCTCGTACACGAACGCTGAGCGAGTTACCGAGCCGCAACGAAAGTGAACGACTGGTGACTCGGGAGAGAGTCTGGTTCCGCGAGGGGTCAGGCCCGTTTTTCTTAGAAGAGCCGCCCGCCAGCTCGGCGTAACCCGAGCCCGGAGACCCAGGTACTGAACCTGCTCAACTGGTCGGCCCGCGTGCACCAGGCGCTCCTCCTCGGCGACCTGCACCTCAGCGAGCGGCGGATCAGGGCGCTGGCGGCCGTTGCTTGGCGAATCTGAAGAAGGAGCACCGCTCCAGGTCGACGGCGACGCAAGGGGCCCGGGTGGGCTGACGCGAACCTGTAGCTCCGTAGTTTACGCACTCGGTGGAATGCGTTAGGTTGACGGTGACGGGATGAAGGTTCAGCGGGCACGGCAGGCAATGACGGACGACGAAAACACCAAGAAGCGCCTCGGAGACTTCGAGATCATCCGCGAGCTCGGCGAGGAGCACGTGCGCAGCGGCGCGCCGATCGTTTACACCTCGGGAGACAGTGTGTTCCAGATCGCCGCGCACGAGGCCGTCGTCCCGGTGTCGGAGCTCTACGAGATGTGTTCGATAGCCCGTGAGATGCTCACTGGCCCCGATCTCGTCGCCCGGGTCATCGCCCGCCCGTTTGCCGGTGACGATGCCGACAGCTTTGCTCGCACGCCGCGCCGACGCGACTTCGCGCTACCTCCGCCGCGGCCGACGGCGCTCGATCTCCTGACCGACGCCGGCTACCGCACCCACGCGATCGGTAAGATCCACGACATCTTCGCGGGCCGGGGCATCAGCGGCCACGCCAAGACCGAGGACAACGCCGACGGGGTCGCCAAGACCATCGAGGCGCTCGACGAAGGCGCCGGCGACCTGATCTTCACCAACCTCGTCGACTTTGACTCCGTGTACGGGCACCGCCGCGACATCGAAGGCTACGCGGCTGCGCTGGCCTCGTTCGACGAGCTGCTACCCGACCTGCTGTCGGCGCTGCGGCCGCGTGACTGCCTGATGATGACCGCCGATCACGGCAACGATCCCGGCTTTCGGGGCACTGACCATACCCGTGAGCGCGTTCCGTTGCTCGTCTTCTCGCAGCGCACGGAGCCCCACGATCTGGGAACGAGAACCACCTTCGCGGACCTCGGGCAGACGGTATTAGATAACTTCGGATTGCGGGCTGAGGGGCCGGGAACGTCGTTTCTGGCGCAGATCAGCGACTGACGCGGTCCCACCCCCTGGCGGCCGCCGACGCGTCCCAATACCTCCGGCATCCGCTCGATCACCGTCCTCTTTCCCCTCTTCATCACGGGATCCTCGCCGAGGTACACGTCGAACAGCACCCAACAAGTTCGGGCTAACGGCGGCCAAGCAAGCGAGCGCGAGACTCACTGCAAACAGGCCGCCGGGTGGCGCTGCCGAATTCTCCGATGGGAGAACCGGCAGCCACCCTACGCTGGGCGCTGAGTCGTCTCAGCGCCCAGAGCCCGGTGTCTCTAGCTGGCGTGCGTGACGAGGATTGTACTGTTGAAGTCGCCACTTCCAGTGCAGGCTTGCTTCTTGCCACCTTTGGTGTCGAACTTCATCTCCCACGAAATGAGAGCGATGGTTGCGGGGGTATCGTCGGAGGGGAGCCACTCACCGTCGATGTTCCCGAACATTTGCAGATGATAACTAATCGCAGTCCCATCCTTACCCAAGGCGCTGAAGAAGTAGCTGGCTACCGCGTTGCTGGTGTTCTTTTTCTCAAGCTTGATGGCCAGCGCGCCGTCGTCACTGGACCCACTGAAGCAGGCCGACCCATTGGTGATGATCTCGTCGTCATTGAAGAAGCTCAGATTCAGTGGCACCCCAAGAGCAACGACCTGCGTACTGCTTAGCTTGGTGGGATTGCTTATGTAGCTCTCCCCTGCCGGGCTGTCCACGTCGCCGGTAACGGACACATTGAAGGTGACCGATGCCGGTTTCGCTTCTGCCGTTAGCGTGGCGAAACCATCGAGCGCAGGCGACGTCGGGGTAACGGTGTCGCCGCTACAGGCTAGGCATAGGGCTAGCAGGCCCAGCGTGAACATTCGAAGTGCTGCGTGGCGCATGGCGTCCTCCTTGGTTGTGATCCCTCTCACCTATGTATGCGCCGTTTACGGGAAAACTCATCGCCGAACGAGATCATCCCGTCTTTCTTGGCGGGCTAACCGCCAGCGATGGGCGCGCCGGACGCCGCGCCACTGCCGTCCGGCGCGTCCGGGAGTCGGGTCATTTCCTGCCGCAACCAGGCCCGGGCACGTCGCCACAGGCGGCTGACCCGGCTGGGCGAAATACCCAGCGCGTTTGCCGTCTCTTCGAGTGTCAGGCCGGCGAAGTAACGGAGCGCGACGACCTTGCCCATCTCGGGGTCCCGCGCTTCCAGCCGGCTGAGCGCCTCATCGAGCGCCAGCAGCTCTTCGGCCCTGGGCTCGATGCCGGCGATCGCGTCCTCATCCAGCGTCACCCTGTCCAGGCCGCCCCCACGCTTGATCCGTGCGTGGCGGCGGGCCCGCTCGATCAGGATGCGCCGCATCGCCTCCGCGGCGGCGGCGAAGAAGTGGGCGCGGTTTTCCCAGCGCGGGTTCTCGTCGCCCAGCAAGCGGAGATAGGTTTCGTGCACTAGAGCCGTGGTCTGCAGCGTATGCCCCGTTTTCTCTCGCGCCATACGGGCACCGGCCAGGCGCTTGAGCCGGGAGTAGACCAACGGGATGAGCTCCTCTTCGGCGGTTTTGTCTCCGGCGCTGATCGCCTCGAGGATCTGGGTCACGTCGTGCGGCGGGGGCTCGATGTTCTCGGTCATGAGGACGGCGACGGCACGGCGGCGGGTTCCTCCAGCGCCTGAAGTTGGCGCAGGAGCCAGACGTCAGGATCGGCGTACGTCAGCAGCTCCCGGAGCTCGTTCTCGATCTGCAGAGCCTCCGATACGCGCCCCAGCTTCCGGTAGAGCTGGGCCAACTGCCACCGGACATTCATCCAAGCCGGCTGCGCGAAGGTGCCGAGCCTGCCCTCTTCAAGAACCGGGTAGGTGCGGCTCCGCTGGCGCCCGGCGTCCTCGAGCGTCCTCCGTGCTCCCTCGTCGTCTCCTTTTTCTACCAAGATGCGGGCCAGAGCTCCGGCTCCGGCGAAATAAACTCGATCGCCCACGGGTCGAAGCACGCCGACGGCGTCGCGCAGCGCTGAAATCTCCACGTCGTCGGGACGATCTTCCGCGAGAGCCAGCTCGCTCCGTGCGATGACGAGATGCGGAGTATTTCTGGTTCGAGCGACAGGGCCGGCGAGCGACCATCGCGCCTCGATGTCGGCGACAAGCTCCCGCGCCTCGGGCAAACGAGCTGCCCGAGCCAGCTGGATGGCAAGCCAGGCCAGATCCTGGAATCTCGGGCTTCTGGGTAATACGACGTCGTCACCCGGGTTCTGTTCGCCGTTTCTCGCGATCGCCACCAGGAGCAACTGGGTATCGCGCCTGCTGCCACTCACGTGCCGCCGGAACGTTTCCTCGGCCGCCTCGAGCCTGCCCAAAGCTACATAGAAGCCGCCGGCGAACTGTGCGAGCGCACCCCGCGACCTTTCGCTTCCCGTTGCCGACTCCAGCGTCTGCAGTTGACGGTCTACCTCGTCCAGGACCCCTCCTACATCGCCTCGGCGCCAGCGCTCTTGGACGGCACGGAATCTCAACCACTCGACCCGGACGTGCTCCAAGCCCTCTTCCGTGGCGAGTTCCAAGGCGCGCTGAATGTAGGGTGCGGCGTCCTCGGGCCGGTTCGCATAAATCGCCAGAGCCTGTGCGGCTTTGTAGTGCGCGTTAAAGTTGTTGGGGCTCAGCGCTGCCCTTTGCACGGCGTAGGGAACCGCTTCTTCGAAGCGAAGCGTCCACCTACTGAGAATGGTTTCCATATTGCTGTTCGCCCAATAATGATCGGGGTCGATCCTCAGGAGCGCCTGGTTGTTTGCAATTGTTTCGTCGAGTTGGCCCAGAAAATTAAAATTGGCCGCCCGGATGAAGAATCTTTCCACCTCGGTGCTGTTATCGGCGAGCTCCGCGGCGCGTTGGGCGTAGCGTAATTGTTCGGGTGTCCCGGGCTCCGAATTGTACGCGAGGTGGATGTACGCGGAAGCGAACTCCGGGTCGAGGGCGATCGCCTGCTGCAGCAGCTCGGTGGCCGGGCGCCGGTCCTGCCCGCTGACCATGATGAGATTCGCCTGCGTGTAGAGCTGCAAGGCCCGCAACGAGGGCGTGGTGACCTGCGCCAGCTCCTCATCGCTCTGCCTGATGAGGGAAAGTTCTTCGCCCAGGATCTCCCGGAGCCGGTTGGAAAATCGGCGCATCGCCGGCAACACCTCTTCTTGCCCCTGGGCCTCCTCGCTCCAGCTGGCGGCGGTACCCCCCCCCGTCGGGTCCAGCAGCTCGGCGCTCAATAAATAAGTTGCACCCAACTTCTCGACCCGGCCCGTCACCAGCGCACGGATTCCGCCGTCGCGCAAGCAGATCTCCCGTCCGACGGCAGCATCCACCAGCGTGTCCGGAGGCTGTCTCATCAGCCGCAGCGTGTCTTGGACCCGCTCCGGGGGAACGACGTTGACGAAGCGCGAATTGCTGAGTTCGCGGCCGAGGGCGGCCTCCAAGGTGCCGTCGAAGATCGCTTCTCCGGTGCGGTTCTCGAAGGCGGCAATCAACACCCAGTCCCGTTCGTCGAAGGCGAGGACTGCCTCTGACCCCGCGGCGCCAGCGACGCCGTTGCTCCCCGACGATTCCAGACCTTCTCGAGAAGCCCAGGACCACAGCAGGAAGGTGGTGACGACGAGTACGGCTGCGGCGGTCGCCCCCAGGCCGATCAGACGGTATCGGTGGCCGGGGGACGGCCGGCCCGGCACCGTTTCGCCACCCAGGATCGCCGGCTCCACCGACACCGGGGCGATGAACCGGTAGCCGCGACGATGGACGGTTTGGAGGTAGGTTGGCTGTTGGGGATCATCCTCGAGGGCC
This sequence comes from Acidobacteriota bacterium, assembly GCA_022563115.1. GTDB lineage: Bacteria > Acidobacteriota > UBA890 > UBA890 > UBA890 > UBA890. The sequence continues at coordinate 5,384 of JADFNY010000016.1, forward strand.
TGGCGGAGAATCTTGATCGCGTCGGCAAGGGAAGTCTCCGCCACCACCGTGTCGGGCCAGACCGCATCGAGCAGCTCTTGCTTGGACACCACCTCTCCCGACCGTGCCAACAGATGTTCCAACACCCGCAGCACCCGAGGCGGCAGAGCACACTCCGCCCCGTTCGAGCTCAAGACGCCGTTGCTGCGATCGAACCGGTAGGGGCCGAACGCGAAGGTTCCCTGGGGTGCACCAGGGGTCGTCTCCACGAATGAAGCCTTCTGATCCTGCATCCGGCACTCCAGGTCACGCTCGGCTAACGCCGGTACTCATAACTTCTTCACGGAAGCTTCAAGGGTTCTTCAAGGATCCTTCAAGACTTCCGCCCCGGCCGCCTACACCCTGTCGTGGGTCGAGGGGACCTTTTTTCGGGGACGCACTGGCCAGAACCCTAGCAACGCCCCTCGTTGGGCTCAAGAGGCCGGGAGGGTGGAAGAAGAGCGACATCCGGTGCGCTTCCAGAATCAGCACCAAAGACGGAATCATGCACCGTTCCGTCAAAGTGCAGGGCAATCCTGCCCAACACAAGGAGGTTGGTCCCATGAGTTACCGCAGAGTGTCTCAAATCGCTCTGGTTGTTCTGACCGGCGTGCTTATCGCCTGTGGCGGCGATCAGGCCGTCAGCCCTACGCAGCCTGATCTGGGCGGCCTGGCTAGCCTCACCGGCGAAGCCAAAGGGGGCAAGGGCGGTGGCGGAGGCGGGGGCAGCTCGCTCTCCACTTGCGATACCTTCGCTTCTGCTCCTACAGATCCTACAGGTGTTAAAGGCGATGGGGGCGGCGACAGTTACTGTGACGGCGTTGACCGTGTCAAGTCCGCAATCGGGAGAAAAGGGGCTCACAGCCTCGATACCAACAGGTCGACACGGGTGCTGGAGTTTGACTTCAGTGGCACCTGCGTCCCCAAGGACGGCACCAGCTGTACGCGGCCCGCTGGATTCACCGGCGCCAACGGCGATCAGTTGTCTACAAAGGTGAGCATGGGAGTCTGGCTCGTGGACGGGCCCGGGAACCTCAAGGAGATGACTTTCGGCGAAACGATCGATGACGGTGTGACCATAAATATCCGCTCCAACTGGAACGGAACGAAACATGGACTGCAGTTGCACTTTGGTTACGGTGGAACTCCCGGTCTTTGCACGTCAAACGGCGATAGGCTAAACGTGACACGTGTGAGTGAAACGGAGTGGCGGTTCGACAACGTTGGCGCCAACGGAGCCTGCTTGACCGAAATCGTGAACAACGATTGGGCCAATCCCGTAGGACACGGCGTCTATTCCATGCCGCTCAGTTTTATTGTGACAGTTAAGCCGTAGCTAGACGCTCGGGGGTTGACCCACCCGCACGTGCGGCGAGGTGAGCCCCCGAGAAGTGCCTTTGCGGCGGTGAACAGGCGTCACCTGGCGCAGCGCCGGCTCGAGCTCCGGGTACTGAAACTCGAAACCGGCCTTCAGAAGGCGCTCGGGGATGACCCGCTTGCTGGTCAGCAATTCGCTGGCGAAGCCGCCGAGCAACAACTTGAGGGCGAACGCCGGCGTGGGGACGAACGCCGGGCGGTGCAGCACCTTGCCGAGGACCTTGGCGAAATCGCCCTGTTGCATCGGGTTCGGTGCGGTGCCGTTGTAGGCGCCGCTCATCTCGTCGTCGTTGATCGCACGGAGGTGAATCCCGACCAGGTCGTCGCGGTGGATCCACGACCACCATTGCTTCCCCGAGCCCATCGGGCCGCCGACCCCCATCTTGAACGGCAGAAGCATCTCCTTGAGCGCGCCGCCGCCGAGGGCCATTACGATGCCGGTGCGAACGATGACGACTCGCATGCCGAGGGCCGCGGCCTTGTTGGCCTCGGTCTCCCACTTCTGGCAGACGTCGGCGAGAAAGTCGTGACCCGGGCGACGGTCCTCGGTGAGCTCGGAGTCGCCGCGGTCGCCGTAGTAACCGATCGCGCTCGTGCTCACCAGCACAGCGGGTCGACCGGGCTGCTCGAAGGCCTTCACCAGGTTGCGCGTGCCGATGACGCGGCTGTCCTCGATGCGCTGTTTCTTCTTCTTCGTCCAGCGCCCGGAGACGAGTTCGCCGGCGAGGTGGACGACGGCGTCGACGTCGGTGAAGGCGTTGCCCGGGGGGAGCTGCGCGACCGGGTTCCAGGCGAACGCTTCGGTCAGCTGTGGGACGCGCTGCCTCGCCTTGTCGGGATTCCGTGACAGGCCCCAAACCTCGTGGCCGTCGGCGGCGAGAACCTCGGCCAGCCGGCTGCCGATGAATCCAGTAACACCGGTGATCAGAATACGCATATCAGTCCTCGATCTTGTACGCCGCGTCGGTGGGACGCACCGCGCGGGTGAACCAAAGGGGGCGCCGGAGATTGTCGGGCCCGGGGGCCGGTCGCGTCTGCGCCAGCCACTCCTTGTAGAGCTCATGGCTGCGGACGGTGTCGACGAAGACGTCGGCGTAGCGGTCGCCGGGGCGGGCCGGCTCGATCCTTACTTTTTGGTGCCAGCAGTGCATTCCCGACACCGGATCGGGTTGCACCGGGAAGGTCAGGTTCTGGTGAACGCCGGCGTCGGTCCACCAGATGCGCGATGAATCCGGGTCGTCGGAGCCGAAGGGCTCAACGCCCTCGAGCTGTCGTACCCGCCAGCGGCCGCCACCGCCGCCGTCGGCGGTTTGTTCGGTGAGCGTCACGCAGCCCGACGCCCATTTGTCGGCCCCCGGAGAGTCGGGCAGGCGCCAGCGGCCCATATGGTGCGAACAGGCGATGATGCCCGGCCGCATGCCCTCGGTCACCCAGGCGCGGACCACGAAGTAGCCGATGCCGGTGTTGACGCGCACCAGGCCGTCGGTTCGGATGCCGAGACGGGTGGCGTCGACCGGGTGAATCCACAGTGGGTTGCGGTGCGAGATCTCGACCAGCCACTTGGAGTTCGCCGATCGCGTGTGGATCAGCGTCGGCAGGCGGAACGTCGGCATCAGGACGACGTCACCGGCGTCACGGTCGAGACCGCTCCAGTGCACGTGCGAGCGGATGTAGCCGGGCACGGCGTGCTCGGGCCAGCCCCAATCGACCATGGTGGGCGAGTAGAACTCGAGCTTCTGGGAGGGGGTGGCGAAGCCGGCGAGCTTCTTGCCGTCGACCTCGATCCCGGAAGCGTCGGGCTCGACCTCCTTTTCGTAGAAGCGATAGTCGTTCTTCTCGACCTGGAAGGCGCCGTAGCGGCGCATGTACTCGAGCGGCGTCAGGTTCTCCGCGGCGGCGGCCTCGGGCAGGCCGGGCACGCTGTTTTCGAAGATCCAGCGGTACGAATCCTCGACGGTGAGCTTCTCGCCCTCCCGATACGGCGACTCGAACCACTTACGGATGCCGAGCGAGCCGTCGGGGTCGACGCGCCACGACAGCTCGATCCAGAACTCCTCCTCTTCCCACACCTCGCCGGGGTTGGCCTCCCAGGTGAACTCGAATTTCTCGCCCCTGCTCTCGCGGAAGGTACGCAACACCGGCTGGCGGAACCCGATCCAGGAGCCGGCCGCGGTCTCCTGGCTCATGAGGTCGTGGCGCTCGGGTCCGAGGCCCATCGGCAGCACGTAGTCGGCCCAGTAGGCGCTCTCGTTCCAGGTCGGCGTCAACGCGGCGTGGCAACCGATCTTGTCCTCGTCGCGCAGCACCTCGATCCAGGTGAAGCCGTCGGGATTGGTCCACGCCGGGTTGTAGACGCGGGTGAAGTACATCGCCAGCCGGCCGCGGCCCTCCTTCAGGAAGTGCGGCAGCAGGAACGACAGCTCGTGGTGCGACAGCGGGTACTCGCGCGGCCAGGCGAGCTCGTTCCACTTGTCCTGCGCCGGCGGCTGAGCGAACGGCGCGGCGACGAACTTGTCTTTGGCGGCGAGGTTGGTTCCGCCGGGCGTGGCGACGCTGCCGGTCAACACGACGAGCCACTCGAGGCAGCGGGCAACCTGCCAGCCGCCGAGGTTCCCGGACGCCGCCGAGCGCCACACGTGGGTCGAGAGCCCGCCGCGGGCGCGCCCGACGGCGCGCGCCACCTCGATGATCTTCTCCGCCGGCACGCCGCTCTCGGTGGCGGCGAACTCGGGCGTGAACTCCGCGTAGAGCTCGCGTACCACCTCGAAGAACACGTCGATGCCGGCGCTTCCGGCGGCCGAGCCACCGAGGCTCTGGGCGCGCTCGTAGGCGTTCGGGTGCTCGGCGCGCAGGTACTCCTCCCAGTTGACCCAGCGGCGGACGAAGTCGCGATCGTGCAGGCCTTCGTCGATGATGACGTTGGCGATCGCCAGCAGCACCGCGGCCTCGGTCCCCGGCCAGGTCGGCAGCCAGTGGTTGGCCATCGAGGCGGTGTTCGACAGTCTGGGGTCGAAGACGGCGATCTGCGCACCACCCGACTTGGCGTCGATGATGCGTTGGGCGTGGGGGTTGAAGTAGTGGCCCGATTCCAGGTGCGCAGAGAGCAGCAGGATGAACCTGGCGCGCTCGTGATCCGGCGACGGGCGGTCGGCTTGGTGCCAGAGGGCGTAGCCCAGCCGCGCTCCGGCCGAGCAGATGTTGGTGTGCGAGTTGTGAGCGTCGAGGCCCCAGGCCCGAATCACCCGCTCCATCGTCCCGTCGTGCCCCGGGCGGCCGACGTGATACATGATCTCGTCGCCGCGATCCTCGACGATCGCGGCGCGCATGCGCGCCGCGATGTCGTTGAGCACGCTGTCCCAGCTCACCCGCACCCAGCGTCCGGAGCCGCGCTCACCGACCCGCTTCATCGGATACAGGATGCGCTCGTCGTCGTTGATCTGGTTGATCGTCGCCGGTCCCTTGGCGCACGTCCGCCCGCGGCTGCCGGGGTGCACCGGGTTGCCCTCGAAGCGCCGGATCTTGCCGGTGAACTGGTCGACGTAGGCCAGCAGGCCGCAGGCCGACTCGCAGTTGAAACAGATCGTCGGCACCAGCGAGTAGCGACGCTCGACCTTGCGCGGCCAGGCGGCGGCGTCGAACTCGACCCAGTCGTCCCAGTGCTCGGGCCCGGGGGCGCTGCTCAGCGTCCAACCTTCGTCTTCTTGCGGGTATCTGCCGGTGCGATCAGGCATGGATCGTCAGCTCAAGGGTGGCGCCTGGCCCGCCAGGTTCCAGGCATGTTCGTAGAAGGCCAGACCGGCCAGCGAGGTGAGGCCGGCGAGCACGGCGGGGGGGCCGACCGGCTCGCCCCAGACGGCACACGCCACCGCGACCACGGCGAGCACGATACCGGTCCAGAAGAACTTCGCGTAGCGGCCGCGGACCATGGCGTGCGCCGCCAGGGCACCGTCGCGCGTCGCGTGGGCGACGGTGACCTCGCCGAAAGCGATCAACCCGAGGTGCGCCAGCAGCGCGGCGGCGAGGAAGCGCGCCAACTCATGGCTGTGGTCGGGGGAGTGCGACAACAGGAGAACCATGACGCCGGCCCCGGCGGCGAGCGCCTGCACCGACAGATGCAACGGCAACAGCGGGCTTTGCCAGAAATCGCGCCCCTTGGCCTGGGCGAACAGGTAACCGCTGTAGCCGGCGGTCGCCAGCGCCAATGCGACCAGCGGCCAGCGGATCAAGCGCAGTGCCATAGGGCCCTGCTCGTACCCCAGGCGGGCGGCCAACACCGCGCCGCTCCACGCCACGGCGAGGGCGCCGAAGGCGGCAATGATAAAGGCGCCGCGAGCCAGCCACGAGCTCCAGTTCGGCCGCGTCATGATGGTCCAGAAGCGCGACGGACGTTTGAGGTCGGTGATCAGAAGCGCCCCGGTGATGGCCAGAAAAACCAGCCCGATGAGCGGTGCCGCGGCGGTCGCGAGCTCCCCCTGCACGCCCAGCCAGGGCGCCAGCGCGGTGACCAGAAAGGCCCCGGCGGCGATCGACTTCGTCCACAGGTAGGCCGACACCTTCCAGCCCCATGGCGCCTCCTCGTGGGCCACGTCGTACACCGTTCGAGCCGGCGCCAGCCCCGCCCAGGCGCCGGTGTAGAAGTCGGCGTCGCCCTTCATGGCGGCGGCGGCGAGCGCTTGCGCGGCGGCGGCCGGCGGCAGCTCCGACGACAGCCAGTCGGCCGGCGGGGGACCGGACGTCGAGGACATCTCCCCCGGCCCGCCGTTGTCGCCGTTGTCACTGGGCCCGCTCTTGCCCCCCGGCTCTCCGGTCGTACCCATTGTTGTGTTCGAAGTCGTGTTCGAAGCTGTATTCGAATCCCCGCCCGCCAAAGCGGTCGATGTCGTCGGCCGGTCGTCGGGATCGAAGCGCATCGTCGGGTAGGCGGGCGCCTCGACGCCGCGCCGCTCGGCCCACAGGTAGCCGCCGCTGGGGTCGGCGACCCCCGGCGTCAACGCACTCGGCTCTCCTTCAATATAGAAGACTTTCGGTTGGGTGCCCTTTTCCGGCTTGCGGACGCTGACCTGCTTGGTGGCGATCAGCTGCGAGACCCGCGAGGCCGGGTCGTCCATGTCGCCGACGATGATCGATTCCGTCGGACACACCGTTGCACAGGGCGGCTCCATCTCTTTTTCGACCCGGTGGGCGCAAAAGTTGCACTTCTCCGCCGTGCCGCTGTCCGGATTGATGTACAGGGCGTCGTAGGGGCAGGCTTGCATGCAGGCCTTGCAGCCGATGCAGACGTCACGGTCGAAGTCGACGATGCCGTTGGAGCGCCGAAACAGCGCGGTCGTCGGGCAAATCGTTATGCACGGGGCATCGTCGCAGTGGTTGCAGCGCAAGACGGTGAAGAACCGCCGCACGTCGGGGAAGGATCCCTTTTCGACGTACTTCACCCATGTCCGATACGAGCCGACGGGGACGTCGTGTTCCGCCTTGCAGGCCAGCGAGCAGGCGTGACAGCCGATGCAACGACTTTGGTCGATGACGAAGGCGTAGCGCATAGGCGGCGAACGATGGGGCCCAAGGGTCGGGCGACGCCGAAGGTTACCACCGCCGCGTTGCACCGGCACCGCGGCTGGGCAACCCTGTTGAGGCCATGCAAGCCACCAGCCCCCATCCCGTCGATCTGTTCGCCACCGTCCTGGAGGCCACGGGCGGGAAGGTCGAACGGATCAGCGATCCGCGCCAGGTGGCGCATGCTATCGCCAAGGTGGCGCAAGGACAGGGCGTCCGGGAAATTCTCTACGAGCCGACCGAGATCGCGAAACACATGAACCTCAAGCTCCTGCTCGCCGCCCACGGCATCGACCTGGTGCCGGTCGCGACCGCCGGCGACAAAGCAGCCCAACTCCGCGTCTCGCTGACCGGCGCCGAGTTTGGCATCGCCGAGACCGGCACGGTGGTTCTCGGCGGTCAGCCCGGCGGCTGGGGGTTGGCCAGCATCTTGCCCTGGGTCCACGTCGTCTTGCTGCCCGCCGCGGCGATCGTTGCCGACCTGCCCACCGCCTTCGAGGCCTTTGAGACCCGCCTGAGCTCCGGGGATCGCGATTGGGTCTGGATCACCGGCCCGTCGCGGACAGCGGATATCGGCCACACGCTGGTGATGGGGGCGCACGGCCCCAATGCTCTGCACGTCGTGGTGGTCGGATGAGCGGCGCGGGCGGCAGCCGAGATCTGGCAGCCGAGATCAAGGCGGCGGTCGGCGATCAGAATCTCAAGGGGGCGCTGTTCCACGCCGTCTCGAGCGTCAACGAAAGGCGCCGCCAGGCCATTGCTCGCTTTCCCGGTTACGAACGAGCGCGCGACGCGGCGCGTCGCATCAAGGAAGCAGCGATCGCCGATCTGCCGGCCCTCATCGAGCGCTTCACCGAATCGGTGCAGCGTCAGGGTGGTCGCGTGTACAGGGCCGAGGACGGTGAAGAGGCCTGCCGTATGATCACCGCGATCGCCAAGGACAGCGGCGCTCGGCGGATCACCAAATCGAAGTCGATGACCAGCGAGGAGATCCACCTCAACGGGGCGCTGGAAGCGGCCGGCATCCACGTTCGCGAAACCGATCTCGGCGAGTACATCCTGCAGCTCGCCAACGACCGCCCCTCGCACATTGTTGCGCCGATCATCCACATGTCTCTCGACGACGTGCGCCGCGTGTTTCGTGACAACCTCGGCATGGAAGATGTTTCCGAAGAACCTGCGGAGCTCACCCAGTTGGCGCGGCAGAAGCTGCGCGCCGACTTTCTTGCCGCCGACCTCGGGATCACCGGCGCCAACTTCCTGCTCGCCGATACCGGTACCGTGGTCATCGTCGAGAACGAGGGCAACGTCCGCATGACGACGCAGGTGCCGCCGGTGCACGTGGTGATCGCCGGCATCGAGAAGCTCCTGCCCCGCGCTGCCGACCTGTTGCCCTTCCTGGAGCTCCTGCCGCGTTCCGCGACCGGACAGCTACTGACCTCGTACCTGTCGTTCATCTCGGGCCCGGGTTGGGAGGCCTCGCCGATGACCGGCGGCGCAGCGCGCTCGTTTCACGTCGTCTTGCTCGACAACGGCCGCATGGCGATGCGCGACGACGAGCTGCTGCGCGAGGCGCTCTATTGCATCCGCTGCGGCGCCTGCATGACCGTGTGCCCGCCCTACCAGGTCGTCGGCGGGCACGTATACGGCGGCCCCACCTACCACTCGGGGATCGGCGCCGCCTGGGAGGCCGGCGTCCGTGGCCTCGACACCGCCGCCGGCTTCAACGACTTGTGTACGACCTGCTCCCGCTGCCAGGACGTCTGCCCCGTGCACATCGATATTCCGTGGATGAACACCGTGATCCGCGAGCGCATCGCTCAGCGCCGCCGCCGCCCGCGAGGCTTGATCGAGCGCCTCGTTTACGACCGCGTCCTGCCGACCCGGGAAGAAGGGTCGGTGAGCCTCTCGAGGCGCCTGTTCTCGGATCCGGCGCGGGTCTATGTCTTGAGCCGCCGGCGCCCGTGGAGCCGCTTCATGCGCCTCGGCCCGGCGCGCGCCGCGCTGTCGCGTCTGGCCGGCCTTTCCGCCGCCCGTCCGCTGCCTTCGCCGAGCTCCGAGACGCTGTCCGCGTGGTACCGCCGGCGCGGGGGTCGCGTGGTGACGACGCCGCACGAGGCGCAGCGCGTCAGCAACGACCGCCGCGGCTCGACCGTATTCCTGTTTTCCGATTGCCACACCGAGCACGTCGACACCGATGTCGGCAAGGCGGCGGTTTCATGCCTGGAGAAGTGCGGCCTGGGCGTGGTGCTGGTCGCCGGGCAATGTTGCGGGCGCGCCGCCCTCTCGCAAGGCATGCTGCGAACGGCGAGCGGGCAGGCCAAGGAGCTGCAGGAGCTGCTGGCTCCGGCGGTGAAGACGGGTCACGCGGTCGTCGGCATCGAGCCGTCGTGCGTGAGCGCCGTGGTCGACGACCACGCCAAGCTGTTGCCCGGAAGCGACGCCGCCGAGGTCGCAGCCGGAACCCGGGAGGTGCTGGAGTTTCTGCACGCCAGGCTCAGCGGGGAGGGCGGCACAACGAACGAGGGCGGCGCAACCGGGGAGGGCGACGCGACGAACGAGGGGGAGAACCCGGCCTGGATCCCGGCCGCCGATGGCGCATCGACGCCGGTCGTGTTGCACGGCCATTGCCAGCAAAAAACCCTCGGGTGGCTTCCCGCTGCGGTCGAGTTGTTGGGCTCGATTCCCGGCGTCGAGGTTCGAGTGACGTCGACCGAATGCTGCGGCATGGCCGGGTCGTTCGGCTACAAGAGCGATTACTATCCGATCAGCGCCGAGCTGGGACGACGGTTGATGCTCGAGCTCGACGAGCTCGCCGCCGCGGCGCATCAAGCGGGGGGTGTGGCAAGGACATGCGAGTATCTCGCCTGCGGCACCTCGTGCCGCGCCCAGATTGCCGATATCGGGGCGTGCCAGGCGCGTCACCCGGTCGAGTTGATCGATGAAAGGCTGAGTGTGCTGTCCCCGATATAGCTTGACACTTGCAGAGGGAATTGCGGGTGAGGTCAAGGAAGGGAGAGGAGGGCGATGCTTTCGCATCGTCGACGAGCCCGCCCTCCTTGATAACCCTTGGCTTCCAACGCTTTAGTGGCCGATATGGACGGGAATAGCGAAGTCAAACATCCGCTGCGCGGGCTGCTCGTAGCCCAGTTCTTCGGCGCTTTCAACGACAACGCGTTGAAGATTTTCGTCGCCCTGATGGCGATGCGCAACCTGGGGTTGGCGCCGGGATCCGCCGCCTTCGAGACCGCTTCGCAGGCCGAGGCCACCAAGGCGTTCGTTGCCCTGACATTACCGCTCATGCTGGCGTCGTTGCCGGCAGCGATGATCGCCGACCGCTTCAGCAAGCGCACCGTGATCGTCAGCATGAAGTTCTTCGAGATCCTGCTGATGGGCGCGGTGGGCTACAGCCTGTATCAGTATCCCGGGGATCCGTTGCTGCCGTTCGTGATCCTTGCCTTCATGGGGGCGCAGAGCGCCCTGTTCAGCCCGGCGAAGTACGGCATCCTGCCCGAGCTGTTGCCACACGACAAACTGTCGGAGGGCAACGGGCTGCTGCAGATGTGGACGATGCTGGCGATCATCGGCGGAACGGCGGCCGCCGGCCCGTTTTCGGACGCCTTCGGCACCTCGCGCCCCTGGATCCTGGGGGGAATCCTGGCCGCCCTCGCGGTGATCGGCTTCGCGGCGGCGCTCACCGTTCCCCACGTCCCGGCATCGCGCTCCAAGAGCGACACCGGTGGCACGTTCCGCGCCGCCGGCAAGGCGATTCGCGAGGATCGCGTCCTGCGGCTCGCGATCATGGGCGCTGCCTACTTGTGGGCGATCGCCAGCCTGCTCGGGCAGAACATCCTGGTCTACTCCAAGGCGACGTTGGAGCTCTCCGACACGCTGGCGAGCCTGCCGCTCGCCGTGCTCGGCATCGGTATCGCGGTGGGCAGCGTGCTGGCCGGGAAGCTATCGGCCGGCAAGATCGAGTTCGGCTTGATCCCGGGAGGCGCCGTCGGCATGGCGCTGGTCACGTTGACGATGGGGGTTTGGGCGCCGGGGATCGTCGGCACGCTCATGTTGATGACCCTGCTCGGTGTCTCGGGCGGACTGATCCTCGTCCCGATCCACGCCCTCATCCAGTGGCGGGCACCTTCGGAGCGACGCGGCGCGGTCATCGCGGTAGCCAACATTCTGGTTAACGCTGGCATCCTGGCCGGGTCGTTGACCGCCTACGGACTGGCGGTGTACGGAACCTCGCCGCGCGGCATCATGCTGGCCGCGGGGGTCGCCGTCGCAGCCGGAACTTACTGGTCGTTGCACTTGCTGCCCGAGGCGTTCCTTCGGCTGGGGTTCGTGCTGGTGACCCACACGGTCTACAAGCTGACGGTGACCCATCCCGAGCGCGTACCCGAGACCGGGCCGGCCTTGCTGATCCCGAACCACGTCTCGTTCATCGACGGGCTCCTCATGCTGGCGAGCACCGACCGACCGATCCGCTTCGTGATCGACGCCCGCTACTACAAGATACGGCTGCTGAGGCCGTTGCTGATCTCGTTGCGGGCGATCCCGATAGCGCTCGGCTCCGGCCCGAAGCCGTTGCTGCGGGCGCTACGCGACGCCGGCAAGCTGCTCGATGAAGGCGAGGTGGTGTGCATCTTTCCCGAGGGCCAGATCACACGCACCGGCATGCTCGGGTCCTTCCAGCGCGGTTTCCAGCGCATCGTCACCGGTCGCGACGTGCCCATCATCCCGGTGGCGCTCGATCGCGTTTGGGGCAGCATCTTCAGCCGCTCCGGCGGCCGCTTCGTGACCAAGATACCGCGCCGGTTGCCGTACCCGATCACCGTGGCATTCGGCGAGCCGCTGCCGCCGGGAACGGAGATCCACAAGGTGCGGGCGGCGGTGCGCGAGCTCGCCACCGAGGCATGGAAGCTCCGCAAGCCCGACAGCCGGCCGCTGTACGAGCGTTTGATTCGCGCTGCCCGCCGCCGTCCTTGGTACTTCTCGATGGCCGACGCCAGCCGGCCGAAGGTGTCGCGCTTCGCCACCCTGGTCGGCTCGATCGCCCTGGGGCGGGCCCTGAGGAGCCGTTGGGAAGGGCAGCAACGCGTCGGCATCCTGCTGCCGCCCAGTGTCGGTGGCGCGCTGGTGAACTTCGCCGCCGCGATCGCCGGGCGCATCAGCGTCAATCTCAACTACACCGCCGGCAAGGCAGGGCTCGAGTCGGCTTGCGAGCAGGCCGATCTGAAGACGGTGGTCACCAGCGGCATGTTCGTCGCCAAGGCCAAGCTCGAGT